>CALWYI010000005.1 GCA_944385715.1 uncultured Oscillospiraceae bacterium
CTGCGGTCCGCCTCCACCAGCCCAAAGCCGATGGTGGCTACCCCCGGATCGATGCCCAGTACCCGCATACCGCTCCCCCTTCCCCGCTTCACGCGCTGCTGTCAGGCTTTATTCTAACATCTGTTTGGGAAAAAGGCAACGAGCAATCCGCGAAAGGGTCTCAGCGGCCCAGCACCAGCCCCGCTACCCTTGCGGATTCCGCCGCGTCCTTGACGTAGTAGTCCGCGCCGATCTGCCGGGCGAACTCCTCCGTCACCACCGCGCCGCCCACCATCACCTTGCAGGCGGCCCCGGCGGCCCGGAGGGCCTGAATGGTGACAGCAATATTTTGTGCCGTGGTGGTCATGAGGGAGGAGAGCCCCACCAGGGGGGCCTTCGTCTCCAGGGCGGCCTCCACCACCGCCTCCGGTGCCACGTCCCGGCCCAGGTCCACCACATGATAGCCGTAATTCTCCAGGAGCATCTTTACGATGTTCTTGCCGATGTCGTGGATGTCCCCCTTCACCGTGGCCAGGACCACCGTGCCCTTCTCCCCCGCGCCCTGGGGAAGATACCGGTCCAGAATGGAGAAGGCGGCCTTTACCGCCTCTGCGGCGGCCAGGAGCTGGGGCAGGAAGATCTCCCCCGTCTCGTAGCGCTCCCCCACGATGTCCAGGGCGGGGATGATGTGGTCGTTGATGACCTCCAAAGGTGCGATGGACCGGAGAAGGGTCACCACAGTCTCCGGCACCAGGCCCTTTTTCCCGGAGAGGATCAGCGATCCCAGATCCGCATGCTCCGCCGCCGGAGCGGGCGTCACCGGGCCGGCAGCGCCGTGCTTGGCGATGTAGGCGGCGCAGCCGGGGTCCTCCCCCCGGAGGAGCCGGAAGGCGTCGACGGTATCCCGTACCTGGGGGGAGGAGGTGTTGACGATGGCGATATTCAGCCCCGCCGTCAGACAGGCGGAGAGGTAGGCGCAGTTCACCGGGTCCCGGTGGGGCAGGCCGTGGCTCACGTTGGACACCCCCAGAATGGTCCGGTAGCCCGCCTGACGGACCAGCCGGATGGCCTCCGGCGTGGCCATGGCGCTGGCGGGATTCACCGAGGCCGCCATGGCGAGACAGTCGATGAACACGTCCCGGATCCCCAGATCCGCCGCGGCCTCCGCCACACGGATGGCCGCCTGCGCCCGGCGGGCGGGATCGTCGGAGATGCCCTGGCCGTCCAGGGCCAGGATGATGAGGCCGGTGCCGTACTTGGCCGCCAGGGGCAGCATGGCCTCCATGCTCTCCACGTCCCCGTTGACGGAGTTGAGGATGGGCCGGCCGCTGCACACCCGCAGGGCCTTTTCCAGAGCCGCCGGGTCCGAGCAGTCGATGACCAGGGGCAGGGGCGACACCTTCTGGATGGCCTGGACCAGGGCGGGCAGAGCCACCTCCTCGTCGATGTCGGGGAGCCCCGCGTTCACCACCAGGAAGTCCGCTCCCTCCTCCTGCTGCGCGATGGCCAGCTCGCCGGCATAGTCGTAGTTGCCGGAGCGGAGGGCCTCCTGGAGCTTCTTCCGCCCGGTGGGGTTGATCCGCTCCCCCACGGTGGCGATGGTGTTCTCCCCCAGAGTCACCACGCCCTGCCATCCGCACAGACGGCACAGGCCGTCGGGCTTTCGCACCGGCGGCACGCGGCCCGCCAGCAGGGGCTTAAGAGCCCGGATGTGGTCCGGGGTGGTGCCGCAGCAGCCCCCCAGGATGGCCGCGCCGTCGGCGAGGAAATCCTCTGCGCAGGCCGCAAATTCCTCCGGCCCCACGTCGAACACTGTCTGCCCGTTTTCCAGCCGGGGAAGGCCCGCGTTGGGCTGGATCATCACCGGAAGGTGGGTAACGGCGATCATCTTCTGCAGGGCGGGGCGCAGCTCCCGGGGTCCCAGGGAGCAGTTGATGCCCACCACGTCCGCCCCCAGGCTGGTGAGAGTCACCGCGGCGGCGGCGGGGTCTGTGCCCAGGAAGGTGCGCCCGTCCTCCCCGAAGGTCATGGTCACAAACACCGGGAGATTGGTGCGCTCCTTGGCGGCCAGCAGGGCCGCCTTGGCCTCCCTTAGGTCGCTCATGGTCTCGATGAGGACCAGATCCGCCCCGGCGGCGGCGCCGGCGTCCATCACCTCCGCAAAGAGGGCGTAGGCCTCCTCAAAGGGCAGCTCCCCCATTGGCTCCAGCAGGGCCCCCAGGGGCCCCACATCCAGCGCCACGTATACCGGGTGGTTCCGCCCCTCCGCAGCACGGCGGGCCAGGGCCACGCCGGCGGCGATGCAGGGACGGGGGTCCTCTCCCAGCTTCCGGCGGCTGGCGCCGAAGGTATTGGCGGTGATAATATCCGCCCCCGCGTCGGCATAGGCGGCGTGGATGGCGGCCACCGTGTCGGGGTTGGTGAGGTTGAGAAGCTCCGGGGCGTGGCCCGCCTCCAGGCCGCTGGCCTGGAGCATGGTGCCCATGCCCCCGTCAAAGAGATGGTGTATGGTCAGGTCGATCATCCTATCCCGCCTTTCTTCTGCCGTATTGGACCCATCATAGCATAGCCCGGGGTCCATTGCAAATCTTTCCGGGAGGAAAGCCGCCGCGAATAGGGAAAGGAAAAGCATGCTCCGCCGGGCGGCGTCTGAACCGTCTCCCGGCCTGTCAATCCATAAAAATGACCAAAAAAGCGATGCCCTCCGAAAGCATGCTGAAGTGCCGGAGCTGCGCGATTACAAATAGTATATCATGCCTGTGCCCAAGATGTGGTGGAATGGCCGCCTGTTCCGGTACAAAATATGCGCCGCGTGGCGGTATAACTCAAAACCGGTTCAATAGTTTACATAATTTTATTTACATAATATTTTGTCATAATTTACAAAAAAGGAGGGATTTCCTTTTTTCCCTTGCGGATGCAGGGTTTTTGCACTATATTAATAAATAGCGGTTTTCCCCGTACGTTGTATCTGGTACACATAAAAACTCCGCGTCTAAACCTTGTCCCACGCGCATATGCTGTGGCGAGGTGATACATATGCGCGCTCGTCCCCTGCTGCGAACCATCCGGCTCAGGCCCGTGGACCCCTCCCTGCTCCGAGGCCTGCTGCTGGCTTTGTTTTTTCTCTCCGGCGCCCTGGCGGGCCATCTCTGCGCCCGGTCCTGGGACCCATCCGCCCAGAGTGCTCTGAGCGGGTATCTGACGGATTACTGCGCCGTCTACGACGCGGGCGGCGTGTCGGCCTCTCTGGGGAGCTGTGTGCTGCTCTATTTCGGCTATACGGCGGTGACGTTCCTGCTGGGCTTTGCCTCTGTGGGCGTGGCGCTGATCCCGGCCCTCGCGGGGCTGTTCGGCTTTCTCACCATGTACACGGTCTCCGGCTTTGTCTGCTGCTTCGGACGGCAGGGCGTGGCCCTGGCGCTGGGGGCGCTGCTGGTGCGGCTGCTCTTCACCCTCCCCTGCTTTTTCGCCATGGCCGGGGCCGCCTGGCCCCTGTCCACGGAGCTGGCCATGCTCACCTTCGGCCGGGGCAGGCGGTCCGCTCCGGTTCTATACGGGAGCCGGTATTTTATGTTGTTTGTGCTGTGTGTGATGCTTCTCACAGTCGGCGTCTTCTGTGAGAGACTGTTGACGCCCCTCCTGTTCCGTCTGGCCATGGGGGGTGTCAGCCCTTGATTTCAGGAAAGGAGGAATGTGCTGTGGAGGACCATATCGCCGGGTATACGGCCTATCTGGAGACAGAGCGCCATTCCTCCAGCAACACGGTGGCCTCTTACGTCAGGGATGTGACCCAGTTTGCCCGGTACCTCCAGGAGGACGAGCACCTGGAGCTCCCGGACTGTCAGGAGGAGCACGTGGAGCGGTATATGGCCTACATGGCCGGACGGGGCAAGTCCCCGGCCAGCGTGGCACGGTGCGTGGCCTCCCTGAAGTCCTTCTACGGCTATCTCCTCTCCCGGGGCGAGGTGGAGCGCAACCCCGCCCGGAACACCACCCCCGTGCGGACCGAGCGGAAATTCCCCCAGATCCTCACCGGCAAGGAGGTGGAGCTGTTTCTGGAGCAGCCCCAGTGCGTGGACCCCAAGGGCTACCGGGACCACGCCATGCTGGAGCTCCTCTACGCCACCGGCATCCGGGTCAGCGAACTCATCAGCCTGGATCTGGACGACGTGAACCTGCCGGCGGCCTTCCTCCGCTGCTCCAGCCGGGGCCGGGAGCGGATCATCCCCTTGTACGCCGCGGCGGTGAAGGCCCTCAGCGACTACATCCGGGACATCCGGCCCCAGATCGTGCTGGACAGCCGGGAGCAGGCCCTGTTCGTCAACATGAACGGGGAGCGCATGAGCCGCCAGGGCTTCTGGAAGATCATCAAGTACTACCAGGAGAAGGCCCAGATCGACAAGGACATCACCCCCCACACCCTGCGCCACTCCTTCGCCGCCCATCTGCTGGAGAACGGGGCGGACCTGCGCTCCATCCAGGAGATGCTGGGCCACGCGGACATCTCCTCCACCCAGATCTACTCCCACCTGGTGAAGCAGAAGCTCCAGGACGTCTACCACAAGGCCCATCCCAAGGCCCACTCCCGGGTCTGAGCCCAATGGACAAAACGAGTCCCGCCGGAAACAGGTTCCGGCGGGACTTTTTGCTGGAAGGATGTACGCTGGGCGGTGGATTACCTGCGGCGGGCGGATTTCCTGTGCGGGGCGGTTTTTGTCCGGCGGCTCTGTCGGGGGAGGTTTGCTCCCACCAGGGCGGCCAGCAGCCCTCCGGCGGCCATGGACAGCCCCACCCCCACCAGGCCGTTCTCCACCGCCACCGACCGGTTGGCCAGCAGGGCCACCGCCAGCGTCAGGAGCAGGAACACCGCCGTCACGGCGGACACGGTGAGGATGGCCCCCTCCTGCCGGGTCAGCACGCTGTACCCGCAGCCCAGGAAGGAGGCGGCGGCCGCCGCCACGCACACCATGGGATAGAGCACATCCTCCCCCAGCAGCTCCTTGTGGATGAGCAGGGCGCACAGGAGCTGGAGGACCACGTAGGCCGCCAGGGCCACGCAGCCTCCTATCACGCTGTTTTTGACCATCCCCTTCGGCAGGGACATGACGACTTTCGACATAAGAGTACCTCCCGGAAACTATACTGTCTGTTCCAGTATATTTTCCGGGAGGTATCTTTATGCGCTTTGGCGGAGGTTACTTGACCTCGTTGTCGGAACCCTCGGGAATCTTGGCGGGCTCGTCTTCGGCTTCCTCGGCCTTGGCCTTCTTGGCGGCCTTCTTGTCCACGGGCTGCTGGCTGTTGTTGGTGGAGACGGCCCACTTGGTCAGCTCCATGCGGACCCGGTCGTCGCTGGTCTCGATGACGATGGTCTCCTCGCCCACCATCACGATCTTGCCGATAATGCCGCCGATGGTGGTGATCTGGTCGCCCTTCTTCAGGCTGTTGCGCATCTCCTCGGCCTGCTTCTTCCGCTTGTTCTCAGGACGGATCATCAGGAAATAGAAGATGGCGATCATCACCAGGATCATACCAAGGGTATAAAACTGTTCCATGTCATACTCTCCTTCAAAATGAACAGACTGCTCGTATTATACAAAATGTTTACAGATTTGGCAAGTCCTAAATTTTCTGCTCCAGCAGGGGGCTGTAGTGGGCCCGGAAAGCTTCGTAGTCGCCGCTGTCCAGGGCTTCCCGGATGCGCTCCATGAGGGTGTTGTAGAACCAGAGGTTGTGCATCACCGCAAGGCGCATGGCCAGCATCTCCTCCGCCTTGAACAGGTGGCGGAGGTAGGCCCGGGAGAAGCTGCGGCACACCGGGCAGTCGCACGCCGGGTCGATGGGCCCGGTGTCCAGTTTATACTTCTCGTTTTTGATGTTGATGCTGCCCTGCCAGGTAAAGAGCCGCCCGTGGCGGGCGTTCCGGGCGGGCATGACGCAGTCGAAGAAGTCCACCCCCCGGTAGACCCCCTCGATGATGTTGGAGGGCGTGCCCACCCCCATGAGGTACCGGGGCTTGTCCGCGGGCATGTGGGGCTCCACCGCGTCGATGATGGCGTACATCACCTCCGTCTCCTCCCCTACCGCGAGGCCGCCGATGGCGTAGCCGTCGCAGGGGAGCTTGGCGATCTCGTCCATGTGCCACACCCGCAAATCCTCATAGGTGCCCCCCTGGTTGATGCCGAAGAGCATCTGGCTGGGGTTGAGGCAGTCCGGGGCGGCGATGAGCCGCTGGTGCTCCGCCACGCACCGCCCCAGCCACCGGAGGGTCCGCTCGCAGGAGGCCTTCACATAGTCGTAGGGGGCGGGGTTCTCCACGCATTCGTCAAAGGCCATGGCGATGTCGCTGCCAAGGTTTGCCTGGATGCCCATGGACTCCTCCGGCCCCATGAAGATCCGGCGGCCGTCGATGTGGGAGGCGAAGGTGACCCCCTCCTCGGTGATCTTCCGCAGGCCGGCCAGGGAGAACACCTGGAACCCGCCGGAGTCGGTGAGGATGGGGCCGTCCCAGTCCATCATCCTGTGGAGGCCCCCCAAAGCCCGGACCACGTCGTCGCCGGGCCGCAGGTGGAGGTGGTAGGTGTTGCTCAGCTCGATCTGGCACTTGATGTCCTTCAAGTCATGGGCGCTGAGAGCCCCCTTGATGGCCCCCTGGGTGCCCACGTTCATGAACACAGGGGTCTCCACCACACCGCCGTGGGCGCAGGAAAAACGGCCGCGCCGGGCGCGGCCCTGGGTCTTGATGATCTCGAACATCCGTTACTCCTGTCCCGGGGCCTGCTTGTCGTCCCCGGTGGTCTTTTCCTCAGTTTTGGTCTCTTTACCGGCGGCGGGGTCCTCCTCCAGCATCCCGTCGAAGTAGCCGGGGTGCCTGCGGTCCCGCTCGTCCAGCCACCGGGCGATCCGGGGCGTGAGCCACAGGGCGCCGCCCCCGATCACCAGGAACAGCGCCAGAAAGATAAAGGGGGCGGCCGCCTCCCCCACGTAGCCTCTCAGCAGCGTCAGCACGGCGGCACCTCCCTATCGGATGAACATCGCGTCGCCGAAGGAGAAAAACCGGTATTTTTCTCTGACGGCCTCTTCGTATGCGGAGAGGATGTTCTCCCGGCCCGCCAGGGCGGACACCAGCATGATGAGGGTGCTCTCCGGCAGGTGGAAGTTGGTGATGAGGGCGTCCATCACCTTGAAGCGGTAGCCGGGGTAGATGAAGATGTTGGTCCAGCCGGCTTTGGCCTCCATGTGGCCGTCCTCCCCTGCCCAGCTCTCCAGGGTGCGGCAGGAGGTGGTGCCCACGCAGATCACCCGGCCGCCGGCGGCTTTGGTGCGGTTGATGAGGTCCGCCGTCTCCTGGGGGATCACGCAGTACTCGCTGTGCATATCATGGTCAGTGATCTCCTCCTCCTTCACCGGGCGGAAGGTGCCAAGGCCCACGTGGAGGGTCACAAAGCCGATGGATACGCCCCGCTTCTCCACCTCCGCCATCAGCTCCCTGGTGAAGTGGAGCCCGGCGGTGGGGGCGGCGGCGGAGCCGTTGACCCGGGAGTATACGGTCTGGTAGCGCTCCTGGTCCTGGAGCTCCGCCTTGATGTAGGGGGGCAGGGGCATCCGTCCCAGGCGCTCCAGCACCTCCAGGAAGATTCCCTCATAGGTGAAGCGGACCAGGCGGTTGCCGCCCTCCACCTCGCCTACGATCTCCGCTGTCAGCTCGCCGGCGCCGAAGGTCACCTTCGCCCCGGGGCGCAGCTTCTTTCCCGGGCGGACCAGGCACTCCCATACGTTGTCCCCCCGGTCGATGAGCAGCAGCACCTCGCAGGCGCCGCCCACAGTACCGTCGCTGTGGACGCGGTTGCCCAGGAGCCGGGCGGGCAGCACACGGGAGTCGTTCATGATGAGGCAGTCGCCGGGATACAGCAGGTCCGGCAGGTCGTAGAAGTGGCGGTGCTCCCAGGCGCCGCTCTCCTTGTCCAGCACCAGCAGCCGGGAGCCGTCCCGCCGCTGCAGCGGCGTCTGGGCGATGAGCTCCTCCGGCAGGTCAAAGTAAAAATCATGTGTCTTCAAGCAGTTTATCCGATCCTTTCCAGGGTGATACCGGTAAAATAGAAGTCCAGGATCTCCTCGTAGTCATAGCCCTCCTCCGCCATGGCCTTGGCCCCGTACTGGCTCATGCCCACGTTGTGGCCGGAGCCGGTGCCGGTGATGGTGATGCCGTCGGCGCTGTAGGAGCCGCTGCTCTCCGCCTCAGCGAGGGGCGCGGTCCCGCTGGCGGAGGCCACATAGACCTCCCCGGCGATCACATCCGTCACGCCGGTACCGCTGATGGTGTAGAGCCCCTCCAGATCCTGTACGCCGGCGGAGCCGTCGCCCAGGTAGTAGCCGCTGCCGCCGCCTCCGCCGCTGATGGTGAAGCGCATGCTCTTGACCGACTTGGTGTCCCCGAACAGTGTGGTGTAGAAGATGGTGCGGCAGGTCTCGCCGGTGACCTTCAGGGTCTTGCCGGAGGTGTCGGTGAAGGTGATCTCCCGGACGTTCCCCACGTCGGTGGTTTCGGAGACATACACGCCGGAGATCTGGCCGATGCTGTAGCCCTTGTTCTGAAGCATCTTTGTCAGCTGATCGTAGGTGTAGCTGACGGTGTAGCTGTAGCCGGGGATGGCGTCGGCGTCCTCGTAGGGGTCGTACTTGCCCGTCAGATAGGGCAGGGCCTTGGTCCACACGTTCTCCGAGTTCTCCGACGCGCCGCCGTTGCTGGAGTAGTAGTAGAGCTCCGCGTAGTCGCCGTCGTAGAAGGCGGCGATGCCGGCCGTCTCCTCGGCGGCCTGGTCCGTGAGGTCGCTGGCCAGATTGGCCCCCTGGTACACCTGGCAGTCCGTGGTGTTGCACACGTCGAACTTGTAGCTGCTGTAGTGCTTGGTCTGCAGGAGGGCGTAGGTCCTGGCGCAGACCGCCTGGGCCTTCAGGGCCTCCAGGGGCCAGCTGGGGCTCATCTCGTAGGGCAGGACCCCCTTGACATAGTCGTCGATGTCCACCACGTTGATGACGTTGATGTTGCCGCCGGTGACACGGCGGTACTCGAAGCCGCCGTACCACTTGTAGCCCTTGAACCAGGTGAGGGCGCCCTCCCTGCCCCCGTCGGGCAGGATGCCCAGGCTCCTGGCCCCGGAGCAGTCGAACTCAAAGAGGATCTCGTCGCTGCCGGTGACGGTCACCGTCACGCCGGTGACGCTGGGCGAGACGGCGGTGCCCCAGAAGCTGTGCTCCCGGCCGTTCATGCCGTACCAGGTGTAGGTGGAGTAGGTGGCGGCCGCCACCTCCGCCTCCTCCCGGGTGAGGAAGTTGTCCACCCGGACAACAAATTCATTGTTGACGTAGGCCGGGAAGCCGCCGTCGAATTGCTCCGCCACGTAGGCCGCCTCCTCGAAGGAGTCGAAGGTCTCGTCCAGCTCCACGTGGTAGCCGCCCACCACGGCATCCGCCCCGCTCTGGGCGCCGGAATAGTAAGTGCCGTTTTTGATATAAATGGCCCCGTCGGCGGTCATGGAAATCTTCTCCTCGTCCAGCCAGCCCAGCTCGTGAAAATCCCGGTCCGTCTCGTCAAACCAGCCCAGGGCGTAGCCGGAGCCCTCGTAGTTCTGCAGGTTGGCGGAGAAGAGGGCGCTGCTGCCGTAGTAGAGGCCCACCTTCAGGGTGTCCTCCTCAGCGTGTGCATAAACAGTCAATGTGACCGCCAGAAAGAAACAAAGAGAAAAAGTGCGGAAAAACTTGTGCATAGGGCCTCCTGACAGGAATGTCCAAGGTTGACAGGGAGAAAAATCTGTGGTATGACTTACATCAAATCGTAAACGTCTGCCCAAGGCATACATTAGTTTACAGTATACACGGCGGCGGCTCCATTTTCAAGCCACGTTTCGACAGTTTTCCCCCGCCGGCGCCGCCGCTGTGTGGACACATTTGCTTAGGAGGTACAGAACATGCAGCAGTATCGTGTAGGTATCATCGGGTGCACCGGCATGGTGGGCCAGCGCTTCGTCACCCTGATGGAGGGTCACCCCTGGTTCAAGCTCACCGCCATTGCCGCCAGCGCCCGCAGCGCCGGCAAGACCTATGAGGAGGCGGTCTCCGCCCGCTGGGCCATGGCCACCCCCATCCCCCAGGAGGCGAAAGACCTGGTGATCCTGGACGCGGAGGCGGACGCGGAGAAGCTGGCCGCCATGGTGGACTTCGTCTTCTGCGCCGTGGACATGAAGAAGGAGGAGATCCGGGCCCTGGAGGAGAAGTACGCCAGGCTGGAGTGCCCGGTGGTCTCCAACAACAGCGCCCACCGCTGGACGGAGGACGTGCCCATGGTGGTGCCGGAGATCAACGCCGACCACATCCGTCTCATCGACCAGCAGCGCAAGCGTCTGGGAACCAAGCGGGGCTTCGTGGCGGTGAAGTCCAACTGCTCCCTCCAGTCCTACGTCCCCGCTCTCCATCCCCTGCTCAAGTACGGCCTCGACAAGGCCCTGGTGTGCACCTACCAGGCCATCTCCGGCGCGGGCAAGACCTTTGAGCGCTGGCCCGAGATGGTGGACAACTGCATCCCCTATATCGGCGGCGAGGAGGAGAAGAGCGAGAAGGAGCCCATGAAGCTCTGGGGCCACATCGAGGACGGCAAGCTGGTGCTGGCCGACGGCCCCTCCATCACCGCCCAGTGCTTCCGGGTGGCCTGTTCCGACGGCCACATGGCCGCCTGCTTCATGAAGTTCAAGGACGGCTGCAAGCCCACCATGGAGCAGATCAAGGCTGACTGGGCCGCCTTCTCCGGCCGTGCCCAGGAGCTGAACCTCCCCTCCGCCCCCAAGCAGTTCCTCCACTACTTCGAGGAGGCGGACCGGCCCCAGACCAAGCTGGACCGCATGCTGGAAAACGGCATGGCCGTGTCCATCGGCCGCCTGCGCCCCGACACCCAGTATGACTACAAGTTCGTCTGCCTGAGCCACAATACCCTCCGGGGCGCCGCCGGCGGCGCGGTGCTGCTGGCGGAGCTGCTGTGCGCCGAGGGCTACATCACTGCCCAATAAGTAAGATCCGATTCGGAAACAGCGGAGTTCTGGACCACCGCTGTGCCGAAAGGAGCGCGAAAGCAGCGCATACCGTAAAACTGCGGTATGCGCTGCTTTTCTCCCTGCGCTGGTTTCCATTCCCTGCAAAACAATACGATGAGAGAGAGGCTGGAAAAAGAAATGAAGCTGGAAGACATGTCCTGCGTCGACTGCGCCGCCAAGAGCTGCCGGTCGCCGGGAAACGAGTACCCCGCCTTCTGCCTGACCACCCACATGGATCAGAAGATTCTGGACGACGCCATGGCCTGCTACCGGGAGGAGGAAAACCACCGCATCGCCGTGGCCGCGGCGGAGGTGGAGCACGAGTTTTACTGTAAGCACACCCGGGTGGAGGAGATCATGGATTTTGCCCGGAAGATCGGGGCGCAGAAGATAGGCATCGCCACCTGCATCGGCCTTCTGCGGGAGAGCCGCATCCTGGCGGAGATCTTCCGGAAAAACGGCTTTACGGTGTACGGTGTCAGCTGCAAGGCCGGAGCCCAGTCCAAGGTCAGCATCGGTATCCCGGAGGCCTGCTGTTCCACCGGCCCCAATATGTGCAACCCCATCCTCCAGGCCAAGCTGCTCAACGAGGCCGGGACGGACCTGAACGTGGTGGTGGGGCTCTGCGTGGGCCACGACAGCCTCTTTTACAAATACGCCGAGGCCATCACCACCACCGCTGTCACCAAGGACCGCGTCCTGGGGCACAATCCCGCCGCGGCCCTCTACAACGCGGAGTCCTACTACAGCAAGCTGCTGAAATAGCGCGGGCCCTGGGCATCGCCTGGGGACCGGTCCGCCTCCCCCCTTTTTTTGAATCGTCTGCACCTGGCCTGCCTCCCGAAAAGAGGACAGCTTTTGCATGTTACATGGCACGAAAAGGGATTATATGGCATAAAATAGTCATGTATACTGGATGCAAAGCCAGAAGGGGAGGTACTCTTGTGAAGCAGCCTGTATTTACCGGCTCCGGCGTGGCCATCATCACGCCCTTTACCAATGACGGAGTGGACTATGGCGCTCTGAGCGATCTTTTGGAGTTCCAGCTGCGAAACGGGACGGACGCCGTCATCGTCTGCGGGACCACCGGCGAGGCGGCCACCATGAGCCCCATGGAGCGCTCCCGCACCATTGCACTGGTGGTGGATAAGGTGGGCGGACGGGTGCCGGTGATCGCCGGCACCGGCTCCAACTGTACCGAGACCGCCATCTCCCAGTCCAGGGAGGCGGTGGAGGCCGGGGTGGACGGGGTGCTGGTGGTGACCCCCTACTACAACAAGGCCACCCAGCGGGGGCTGGTGCGCCACTACCAGGCCATCGCCGACCGGGTGACGAAGCCGGTGATCCTCTACAACGTCCCCTCCCGCACCGGGGTGAAGTGCACGGCGGAGACCTACGCCGCACTGGCGGAACACCCCAACATCGCCGGGGTGAAGGAGGCCAGCGGCGACTTCGCCCTGATCCAGCGGACCCGGGAGCTGTGCCCCGAGGATTTCTACATATGGTCCGGCAACGACGACGAGACCGCCGCCATCATGCTCCAGGGCGGCGTGGGGGTGATCTCCGTGGCCGCCAATGTGGCGCCGGAGGCCATGCACCGCCTGACCCACGCCTGCCTCCGGGGGGACTTCGTCACCGGCGGCAGGCTCCAGCAGGAGCTGCGCCGGCTCTGCGAGGCCCTGTTCTGGGAGGTGAACCCCATTCCGGTGAAGACTGCCCTGGCCATGATGGGAAAATGCCGGGAGATCCTCCGGCTGCCGCTGTGCGAGATGGAGGAGAGCAACCGGGAGCGCCTGCGGAAGGTGCTGGCAGACTACGACCTGCTCTGATACGCGGCAGGCGGAGAGAGGACATTCGCCGTATCAGGCGGGACAAAGGGAGAGGGACGGCATCACAGCCGCCCCTCTCCCTTTCCATTCCGCAGATCTCCCTGCTCCAGGCAGGACCTGTCCTCCGCGGTCAGCCCATTTTCTGTCAAGGAATACAGCTTGTCACATACCTCCAGCAGGAACTTCCTGTCGTGGGAGACGCTGATAATCACGCCGGGGAAGCCGCTGAGGACCCGCCGCACCTGAGGTCCGGACAGGGGAGAAAAGTTCCGGGTAGGTTCATCCAGGATCAGCACATTCGCCCCGTCCAGCATGAACTTTGTGAGCAGCAGCTTGGCCTTCTGCCCGCCGGAGAGCTCCTCAATGGCGTGGAACATCTCCTCCCCGGCAAAGCGGACGCTGCCCAGAAAAGTCCTGGCCCTGGTGATGTCCTCGGTCCTGCCGGAGGGGGCCAGGTATGCCACGGGGGTCAGCTCCCCGGGAAGCTCCTCACTATAATTCTGGGGCATATAGCCCACCTTCAGATCCCGGCGGCGGAGGAGCTGCTCCGCCAGGCGCCGGATCAGGGTGGTCTTGCCCGCGCCGTTCGGGCCGATAATGCCGATCTTCTCCCCACCCCGGACAAAGAGCCGCACATCCCTTGCCAGGACCCGGTCCCCGGCCCGCAGCTCCGGAAGACTCAGGTCCAGGACAACCTTTCCCGCCGCCGGCGTCTCCTCCGGGGCGAAGCGGAGGAACACCGCCTCCTCCACCTCCGGCAGGGCGGTCATCTGTTCGGCCTCCCGCTGGAACCGCCTGCCCATGGACTGTACGGCGTGCATCTTCTTCTTCAGCAGGCGGCCCGTGCCCGGGTCCTGCCGGGAGACCACATTCTGGGCGTGCTCCACGCTCTGCTGAATCCTGCGGAATTTTTCCATTTTCTTGTCGTACTCCTCCCGGTCCTTTCTGGCTTGCCGGGTCTGGTTCCGGATGGCGGATTCCCGGCGGAGGGCATAGTCGCGGTAGCCGGAGCGGATGACGGTGCACCGGGGCGGCTTCCCTTCCCGGGGGTGCTCCATGTGGAGGATCACATTGGCGGTTCGCTCCAAAAGCGTCTCATCGTGGGAGATGTAAAGGATTATCCCCTGATAGCTGTTGATGAAGTCCTCCAGCCACCGCAGGGCGGGGAGATCCAGGTCGCTGGAGGGCTCGTCCAGGAGAAGAATGCCGGGGCGGTCAAAGAGCAGCCGGCTGAGCTGGAGCTTGAGCCGCTCGCCGCCGGAGAGGGAGCCCACCGGCCGATCACTGAAATATTCCTCCAGGTCAAAGTGGAGCTGACGGGCCACGTCCCCCAGCTCCTGTGGGGTGAGATCGTGGAAATTCTCGCTGGCGGCACAGTAGTCGTAGACGCTCCTCTCCCGGTCCCATGACGCCAGCTCCTGGGCCAGATAGCCGATGGCCCCCTCGGCGGTACACCTTCCGCTGTACTGGCAGTAGCTGTCGATCCGCTGCGGATCATAAATCCACTGGAGGAGGGTGGACTTCCCGTTTCCCTCCTCCCCGATGACGGCGGCCTTGTCCCCATCATGGAGGACAAAGGATACGTCCTCCGCCAGGGTCCTGAGATCCCGCCGGTGGGTCAGCGTCAGATGGTCGATTTGCAGCAGCATAAAGGGCCTCCTCCCTGCCCGGCCTGCGCCGGGCAACAAAAAATCTGCCTCCGGTATACCGAAAGCAGAGCGAGAAGACACAGTGCCGCCACAGGCCGCCTCCTTCCCGGAGGCGGATAGACCATTTCCGCCTGTCCAGTGATCCTGGATATTCCAAGCAGGCGCGCCGCGGCAGCAAAAAAGGGCCTGTGTCCATGCGTCTCTCTGACTTTCGGCAGCAGAACCAAGACCCACGCGCGCGGCGTGCATCTCACCGGAAATATCCTCTGCAACACGAAAATCAGATCACTTGCGCATTTTTTCAGCCCTTTCCTCTTGATTGGGCTGATTATACCACGGTCGCCCTCCCTTGTCAACAGAGGGGGCTACGGCAGGAAATTTATGGAGAAACTCTTGCGTGGCGGTGGGAAATGCGATACACTGTGACCATAGCTTTTCCCTATATCGGATCGACAGGAGGCATGTATATGAAGAAGTACGAAATCGTCAAGGAAGTCTACAATCCCTGTGCGCCGGATACCTGCGAGATCATCGAGCAGGAGGTGGAAAATCCGGAGGAGTACGTCCGGAACATTTTCAAAAACGACAAGTCCGCCGACTTCTCCGTGACGGAGAAGGACGGCGCCATCATCGTTGAGGTGGTCTGCGAGGCCGCCCAGCGCCACCGCTATACCTTCAGCGAAATCTGATTTCCGCCTGCGGCGGAAAATACAGCCAGGCGCGCATCCATGATGCGCGCCTGGCTTTTTGTCCTTTTATGGGGAGAAACCGGCGTTATCCCAGCAGGGCCCGGTGGAACACCTTCTTGCCCTTCTTGATGATGACGCCCTCGCCGGCAAAGGCATCCTGAGGCCACTGGGCGTCGATGTCCGCCACCTTCTCGTCGTTGACCGACACGCCGCCCTGCTGGATCAGCCGCCGGGCCTCGCCCCGGGAGGGGGCTAGCCCGCAGGCCACCAGCAGGCTGATGGCGCCGATCCGGCCGTTCTCAAACTGGTCGGCGGTGAGGGTGGTGGTGGGCATGCTGGACTTGTCGCCGCCGCCGGCAAAGAGGGCCTTGGCGGCGTCCTGGGCCTTCTGGGCCTCCTCCTCCCCGTGGACCAGCTTGGTCAGCTCGAAGGCCAGGATCTCCTTGGCCTTGTTGAGCTGGCTGCCGGTCCAGGTGTCCATCTCGTCGATCTGCTCCAGGGGCAGGAAGGTCAGCATGCGGATGCACTTGAGGACGTCGGCGTCCTCCACGTTCCGCCAGTACTGGTAGAAGTCGTAGGGAGAGGTCTTGTTGGGGTCCAGCCACACCGCGCCGGAGGCGGTCTTGCCCATCTTCTTGCCCTCGCTGTTGAGCAGCAGGGTAATGGTCATGGCGTGGGCGTCCTTCCCCAGCTTCCGGCGGATCAGCTCGGTGCCGCCCAGCATGTTGCTCCACTGGTCGTTGCCGCCGAACTGCATGTTGCAGCCGTAGTGCTGGAAGAGGTAGTAGAAGTCGTAGGACTGCATGATCATGTAGTTGAACTCCAGGAAGCTCAGGCCCTTCTCCATGCGCTGCTTGTAGCACTCCGCCCGGAGCATGTTGTTCACGCTGAAGCAGGCGCCCACTTCCCGCAGGAGCTCAATGTAGTTGAGGTCCATCAGCCAGTCGGCGTTGTTCACCATCTGGGCCTTGCCCTCGCCGAACTCGATGAACCGCTCCATCTGCTTCTTGAAGCAGGCGCAGTTGTGGGCGATGGTCTCCTTGGTCATCATGGAGCGCATGTCGGTGCGGCCGGAGGGGTCCCCCACCATGCCGGTGCCGCCGCCGATGAGGGCGATGGGCTTGTTGCCCGCCATCTGCAGCCGCTTCATGAGGCACAGCGCCATAAAGTGGCCCACGTGGAGGCTGTCCGCCGTGGGGTCAAAGCCGATATAGAAGGTGGCCTTGCCGTTGTCGATCATGGTGCGGATCTCTTCCTCGTTGGTGACTTGGGCGATGAGGCCCCGGGCCACCAGCTCGTCGTACAGTTTCATGGTTGTTCTCCTTATTCAAAATTCAAAATTATCTTTTACGGTTGGGTTTGGGGCGTCCCTTCCCTGCCCCGCAGCACGTTGTAGCCCACCACGGACACAATGACGATCACCGCGCCCACCAGGGCCATGTTCCCCACCGGCTCCCGGTAGAAGATGGCCACCAGCAGGGGGTTGAGCACCGGCTCGATGCCGGAGATCAGCGAAGCGGTCACCGCCGGGGTGGTCCTCAGGCCGATGCACATGAGGATATAGGCGAGGCCCACCTGGAAGGCCCCCAGGATCACCACGCTGGTGATGGCGAGAGGGGTGAACGCCGTCTCCCGGAGCAGAAAGGGAAAGCCCAGGACCACGCTGAGGGCATCCCCCCAGAACACGGAGGAGATAGGGTCGCTGTCCGGCAGATCGTTGAGGAGGAACACACCGGCGTAGCTCAGGCCGGAGATCAGCGCCAGTACGTTGCCCAGCATGCCGCCCATCTCCAGGCTGTCCACGAAGAAGCACAGCACCCCCAGGAGGACGATCCCGCAGGCGATCAGGTCCAGCCTGCCCGGCTTTTTCCGCCAGAATACCGCCGCCAGCAATATGACGAAGATGGGCGCGGTGAACTGGAGGACGATGGTGTTGGCGGCGGTGGTCAGCTTGTTGGCCAGGGAGAAGAGCACGTTGGTGCCGCACACGCTGATGGCCCCCAGGCCGATCCAGCGGTTCCAACGGGGCGGATGGTGGGTGAAATAGAGGTAGCCCCCCACCACCAGGACGGAGACGATGTTCCGGGCGCTGTTGATGCTCATGCCGTTCCAGGGGATCACCTTGATGCAAAGGCCGCCGATGCTGTAGAGCACCGCCGCCAGAAATACGCAAAGCACCCCCCGGCGTTCCGCCGCCGTGCGCTTTCCTGCCATAGAAAAAGCCCCCTGTCCCAAAATGGACAGAGGGCGAAAGCTCGCGGTACCACCTCTGGTTCGCCGCCTCCTCACGGGGCGCGGCCTCACGGAGTCCCCATAAGGACCCCCGCGCTGTATCGGGCGCGCCCGGCGGAGCCTACTGGGCCGGAAGCATCTGCTCCGCCGTTGGGTCCGCTGCTCCGGGAGGTATTCACGCCGCTCCCCTCCCCCCTTCTCACCATCCAGGGGCTCTCTGCCAGGGGTCAAACGGCGCTACTGGTTCCCATCCTTGCGTCAAAGGGCATTATATCGGGAAAAAAATTGTTTGTCAATAGGAGAAAGCCGTTTTTTCCGCCGCCGTGCTGTGGTATGATGTACGGGAAAATACGACTCTCCGCTCCGTAGAGAGGCCACTCTACGTCCCGTGTGTGTTCTCGGACCCCTTTTCCCGATACCATGTGAACAGAAAGGAGGAACCGCGATGGACCAGATCCGGATCGGCAGGTTTATCGCCGAGACCAGAAAAGCACAGCACCTCACCCAGCGGCAGCTGGCGGATCTCCTCTCCGTCAGCGACAAGACCATCTCCAAATGGGAGTGCGGAAAGGGACTGCCGGAGGTCTCCCTGATGCTGCCGCTGTGTGAAACGCTGCACATCACCGTAAACGACCTTCTGTCGGGGGAACGGCTGCCCGACAGGGACTACCGGGAAAGGGCGGAACAGAATATGGTAGATCTGATTAAGGAAAACGAAGAAAACAAAAAGCGGATGATCCTCTCTATTATCTGCGGGGTCATTACCATCATCGCCTGCTGCTCACTGATCGTGATCGCCTCGTTTCTGCCGCTGCCCACGGCGGCGCGGATCGCGCTGATCCTGTTTACCGTGCTGACCGCGGCGGCGGGCATCGGCGCAGCGGCCGTGCTGGAGGTGAAGGCGGGCTATTACGAGTGTCCCCACTGCGGGGCCCTCTTTGTCCCCACCATGGCCGACTACATCAAGGGGTATCACACCTTAACAAAGCGCAGGCTCCCCTGCCCCCAGTGCGGAAAGACCGGCATGTGCCGCCACCGGATCGTCCGGTAAATCGTTGGGCGGAGGTATGCGGAAACGGGCTCCATCGGTTAGATCCGATGGAGCCCGTTTCTGTACCGACAGACGTTATTGGGGAAGGTCACGCCTCTTTTTCACTTAAATAGATAGGAATGAAGCGGGTGATCCCCTCCGTCAGGCAGGAGATGTTCTCCAGGGACAGCCGGGTATCCCGCTTGGTCCGCAGCCGGGGGATGTAGTAGCCCAGCCCCGCCAGGTGGCGGCAGGCACACACCGCCACGTGAAACTTGAACTTCTTGTGGTCCGAGGGGTAGTAGACGAGGCCCTGGGTCAGGACCTTGGGGTGGACCGTCTCTCCCTCCGGGAAGGCCTCCTCCAGGGCAGAGAGCAGCTCCTCGTCCCAGCGGCTGTACTTGGAGGGCATCAGCAGCAGGTTCTCCCCGTCCCCCACGCAGTCGAAGTTGATGAACAGGGCGCTGGCGGCGGCGTTGGGGTGCTTTTTGCGGAAAGCGCCGGCCCCCAGGAGGTTGCGCTCATTGTTGTCCAGAAAGAGAAGGCAAACCCGCTTGTTGTGGGGCATGGCCTTGGCGATGGCCAGGAGGGCCAGGACCCCGGAGGTGTTGCCGTTGGCGTTCTGCTGGTTGGCGGGCCCGTAGACGGACACCCACAGCAGTCCCACCGCCAGGATGACAAAGAGGGGCAGCATCAGATGGGGCTGGTTCAGGGGGAAGCTGACGGCAAAGGCCACCAGCAGGGCCAGAACCACCATCAGAAAAGCCGCGGCGAAGTGATAGGCCACGTGGGCGGCGGCATTGGTGGGCGAGACAAAGTTCGGCACCAGCATCCGGGAGGCGGTGTCGTAGTGGGCGCAGAGGAACACGGTGGCCTTGTCCGGGTCCCCGGCGATGACGTTGACGCTGCCGTTGTATTTTCCATAGCGCTCCTCGTGGGACCGCCAGCCGGACCGGCGCAGCTCCCCGGAGAGCCACTTGCGAAACTCCTCTTTCTGGTAGCCGTTTTTGCGAATCGGATGGATGGTCAGCAGATATTTTTTCAGACTTTCAATGTCTTCCATGGGGTTCCTCCTGGTACTACGCCGCTGTTTTTCTGTATCGTAAAATAACTTTACAGCATTTATTTCTTAATGTTCAGCGACGCTTTATACTGTTCCGCGCCGGCGATGAGCTCCTCCGCCCCCGCCAGCATGGCGGCGGTGACATGGGCTCCGCCGGTGAGGCGGGCCAGCTCCCGGCAGCGCCGGGGGCGGTCCAGCTCCTCCACGCTGGTGTAGGTGCGGCCGCCGCGCTCCCCCTTCTCCACGGAGAAATGGACGTCCGCCATGGCCGCCAGCTGGGGCAGGTGGGTCACACAGAGGACCTGCTTGACGCGGCTGACCTGGGCCAACTTCTCCGCCACCTTCTGGGCGGCCCGGCCGCTGACGCCGGTGTCCACCTCGTCGAACACCAGAGTGCCGATGGCCTCATTCTCCGCCAGCACATTTTTCAGCGCCAGCATGATCCGGGCCAGCTCGCCGCCGGAGGCCACCTTCTGGATGGGCTTGAGTTCCTCCCCCACGTTGGCGGACATGAGGAAGCGGATCTCGTCGATGCCGTCGGCCGCCGGCTCCTTCTCCCCAAAGCAGATGGAGAAGCGGGCCCTGGGCATGTCCAGCTGCCGCAGCTCGTCCTGAACCCGCAGCTCCAGGTCCTTGGCCGCCGCCTTCCGGGCGCCGGAGAGGAGCTGGGCCGCCTTCATCACCTGGGCATACTCCGTCTGCAGCTCCCGCTGGAGCCGCTCCACCGTGTCCGAGGCGAAGGTGATCCGGTCCAGCTCGCCGCGGCATTGCTCCAGGTAGTCCAGCATGTCGCTGACCGTGGGGCCGTATTTCTTCTTCAGCCGGTAGAGCTGGTCCGCCCGGCTCTCCAGGGCGTCTAGCTCCTGGGGGCTGAAATCAAAGGCGGACTCCATGTCCCGCAGGGTCTCCGCCACGTCGTAGGCCTCGGAGTGGAGGGCGGTGAGCCGCTGGTGGAGCTGGTTGAACTGCTCGTCCAATCCCCGGGCTCCCGCCAGGGAATCTTCCGCCTCCCGCAGAAGGGATACCGCGCCGCCGCCCTCATCCCCACCGCTGAGGCTCCACAGGGCGCCCTGGATGGCGGACATGAATTTCTCGCTGTTGCGCAGGAGCATCCGCCGCTGCTGGAGGGTCTCCTCCTCCCCCGGCTTCAGATCCGCCCGCTCCAGCTCATTGATCTGGAACTGGAGGCTGTCCACCCGCCGGGCCTTCTCCGATTCGTCCATCTGAAGGGCGCGGATCTTCCGCCGGGTCTCCTCCATAGCGGCAAAGCAGGCCCCGTAGGTCTCCAGGTAGCCCTCCACGTGGCCGAAGCTGTCCAGGTAGGCCCCATGCTGTTCCTCATCCAGAAGCTGCTGGCCGTCGTGCTGACCGTGGATGTTCAGAAGCTGGCCGCCGATCTGCCGCAGCTGGGCCACCGTCACCGGCTTGCCGTTGATCCGGCAGGCGTTTTTACCGTCGGCATAGATCTCCCGCTGGAGGAGCAGCTCCCCCTCCTCCGGGGCAAGGGACAGGTCCGCCAGGGCCGGGAGAGGCGGCACGCCGGTGAATACCGCGCTGACAAAGGCCTTGGCGGCGCCGGTGCGGATCAGATCACGGCTGGTGCGCTGGCCCAGCACCGCGCCCATGGCGTCGATGACGATGCTCTTGCCCGCGCCGGTCTCGCCGGTGAGGGCGTTGAAGCCGGCGCTGAAGGCGATGTCCGCCTCCTCGATGACGGCGATATTCTCAATGTGCAGAAGGTGCAGCATACCATCACCTCTCCCCTGTGGGACAGCAGTTGTAAAGGGATATCCCCTTTCGTAAAAACGTAAAGTCCCCGGCCGAAGCTCACTTCAGCATCTCGTGGATCTCCTCGCAGAAGGTGCGGGCGGACTCCGTGTCCCGCATGACCAGCATGGCGGTGTCGTCTCCGGCCAGGCTCCCCACCATGTAGGGGATGTTCATGCTGTCCAGGGCGGCGGCGGCGGCGTTGGCCAGGCCCGCCATGGTCTTGATGACCACGATGTTCTGGGCGTAGTCGATGCTGATGATGCTCTCCCGGAAGATGGTCCGCAGCTTGTCCGCCACATTGAGGCGGTTGCGCTGGACGGAGACCGCATAGCGGTATTTCCCCTGCCCCATGGGCTCCTTGATGAGGTGGAGCTGCTTGATGTCCCGGGAAATCGTGGCCTGGGTGCAGGTGATGCCCTGCTCCAGGAGGCGCTGCTGGAGCTGCTCCTGGGTATCGATGGGCTCACGCTCGATAATTTCCAAGATCCTGGACTGGCGGTCATTTTTCATTGCCGATTCCTCCTGCCATTTTTGTTCGCAATATCTCGTATAAGCTCTTGTCAGTCAGGCGCAGCAGCTCCGTCTCATACCGGGAGCGGCACACCCGTACCTTGTCCCCCTGCCGGAGGGCGAAGGCCTTGCCGCCGTCCACGGAGAGGTAGATCTGCTTGCGGCTCTGGTCCGCCGGGGACACCGTTACGGTTCCGGCGGCGGAGAGGACAAAGGAGCTGGAAAACACCGTGTGGGCGCAGATGGGGCTGATGACAAAGTTCTGGGCCGTGGGCTCCACGATGGGCCCTCCCGCCGAGAGGGAGTAGCCGGTGGAGCCGGTGGGGGTGGCCACCACCACGCCGTCGCCGCTGAACACCCCCAGCTGGTCGTCCCCGGCCATGACCTGGAGACGGATCACCCGGGCCATGGCGCCCTTGGAGATGACGGCGTCGTTGAGGGCGCTGTTGGCGTACACCGTGCGGCCCTCCCGGTGGACGGACACGTCCAGCATCATCCGCTTCTCCCGGCGGAAACGGCCCTTGGACAGGTTCTGCAATAGATGGAGCTCGCCCAGCTCCAGGTCGGACATGAAGCCCAGGCTGCCCAGGTTCACCCCCAGTACGGGGACCCCCCGCATGGCGGCGGTGCGGGCAAGGTGGAGGATGGTGCCGTCGCCGCCGAAGGCGATAATGAGGTCGCTGCCCCGCAGCTCCTGCTGCAGCGGCTTGCAGGCCACGCCGAACTGCTGCTCCCCGCCCTCCGGCCGGAAGGGCAGGCAGAACACCGTCTCCATCCCCATCTGGCGGAGGATGCCGTCCGCCTCCTTGGCGGCGGCAAGGCCCTTGTCCCGGTAGGGATTGGGGCACAGGATCACGCGCTTCATGCCGTCCCCTCCTTCAAGGCGCCGTGGGACTGCGCCACCAGTGCCGGAATATCAATGGTACCCTCCTGGCCGGAGTTCTTCTCCAGGAATCCCAGATACTCGATGTTCCCCTCAGGGCCACGGATAGGAGAGTACGTAATATCAATTACAGTAAAGTCGTTTTCCTTTGCATGTTCCAGGAAGTGCTCCAACACCTCCCGATGGACGGCGGGGTCCCGGACCACGCCCTTTTTCCCCACTTTTTCCTTTCCCGCCTCGAACTGGGGCTTGATGAGGCAGACCACCTGTCCCCCGTCCCGCAGCACGCCGGCGATGGCCGGCAGGATCAGCTTCAGGGAGATGAAGCTCACGTCCACCGAGGAGAAGTCCGGCTCCTCCGGGATCTCCTGGTGGGTGAGATAGCGGGCGTTGGTCCGCTCCAGACACACCACCCGGGGGTCGCTGCGGAGCTTCCAGGCCAGCTGCCCGTAGCCCACATCCACCGCGTAGACCTTGGCGGCGCCGTTTTGCAGCATGCAGTCGGTAAAGCCGCCGGTGGAGGCGCCGATGTCCATGCACACCGCCCCGTCCAGCCGGACGGGCCACAGTGCCATGGCCTTCTCCAGCTTCAGGCCGCCCCGGCTCACATACCGCAGGCCGCCCTTCACCTCGATCTCCGCGTCCTCCGCCACCGGAGCGCCGGGCTTGTCCACCCGCTGGCCGTCCACGAACACCTGGCCGCTCATGATGGTGGCCTGGGCCTTCTGGCGGCTCTCCAGCAGGGCGCGCTGCACCAGCAGTACGTCCAATCTCACTTTCTTACCCATCACACACTACCTCACACACCGCCTCGGCCACCGCCCGGGCGTCGATCCCCTCCGCTCTCCGGAGCTGGGGGACTGTGCCCTGGACGGCGAAGTGGCCCTTCAGATTCTTCAGTATCAGCGCCCTGGGGACGACGCCGGCCTGGGCCAGCTCCGCCGCCAGCCGCTGGCCCACGCTGCCGCATTCCACGCAGTCCTCCAGCACCAGCAGCCGCCCGGTCTTTTGGACGGAGTCCAGGACGGGCCGGGGGTCCAGCGGAGCGATCCGGAAGAACTGGATCACCTCCGCGGCAATTCCCTTTGCCGACAGCGTCTCCGCCGCGTCCAGCAGCTCGTTGATCAGCACGCCGTAGGACACCAGGGTGATGTCCGTCCCCTCCCGCAGCACCGCCGCGCGCTCCCTCTGCCAGGGGGACAGGGGCCGTTCCTCCTTGCCCCGGGGATAGCGGAGGGCAACCGGTCCGTCCATGTGGATGGCCCCCCGCAGCATGTCGTCCAGCTGGACGAAGGAGCCGGGGCACAGCACCGTCATGCCGGGGATCTGGCTGAGATAGGCCACATCCTGACAGCCGTGGTGGGTGGGGCCGTCGGCCCCCACCAGTCCCGCCCGGTCCACCGCCAGAACCACGTGGAGCTTCTGCAGGGCCACGTCGTGGAGGAGCATGTCGAAGCTCCGCTGGAGAAAAGTGGAGTATACGGCGAACACAGGGACCATCCCCTGTTTCGCCATGCCGGCGGCCATGCTCACCGCGTGGCCCTCGGCAATCCCCACGTCAAAAAAGCGGTCCGGAAAGGCGTGGGCAAAGGCGGAGAGGCCTGTCCCCTCCCCCATGGCGGCGGTGACGGCGCAGATCCGGGGATCCTCGGAGGCCAGAGCAGCCAGCGTATGGCCGAAGCGGGCGGAGAAATCCTGTCCGGGGCTCTCGGAGATCCCCACGCTGGGATCAAAGGGGGATACGCCGTGGCAGAGCTCCGGTTTGCGCTCCGCGGGGATGTAGCCCTTGCCCTTCACGGTCCGCACGTGGACCAATACCGGGCAGCCCATCTCCCTGGCCCACGCGAGAGTGCTGCACAGCTGCTCCACGTTGTGGCCGTCCACCGGGCCCAGGTAGGTAAAGCCCATGTCCTCAAAGAGAGAGCAGGGGTAGATGGCTTTCTTGACGCCGGTCTTGATCCGGTGGTTGAACCGGTAGAGGCCCATGCCCCCCGGCAGCCGGCTCATGAGGGCCCGGTAGCCCCGCTTGAAGGCGAAGTACCCCGGCCGCAGCCGCAGCCGGCTGAGGTGGGCGGAGATGCCCCCCACATTGGGGTCGATGGACATGCCGTTGTCGTTGAGGATTACCACGAGGGGCTCCCCGGAGTCCCCGGCGTCGTTGAGCCCCTCGTAGGCGAGACCGCCGGTGAGGGCGCCGTCGCCGATGAGGGCTGCCACAGCGTAGTCCTCCCCCAGGAGGGTCCTGGCCCGGGCCATGCCCAGGGCTACGGATACGCTGTTGGAGGCGTGGCCCGCCACGAAGGCGTCGTGGACGCTCTCATCCGGCCGGGGAAATCCCCCCAGACCGCCGAACTGCCGCAGGGTGGAAAACAGCTCCCTGCGGCCGGTAAGGGCTTTATGCACATAACACTGGTGGCCCACGTCGAACACCAGGCGGTCACGGGACGTGTCGAACACCCGGTGGATGGCCACCGTCAGCTCCACGGCGCCCAGGTTGGACGCCAGATGTCCCCCTGTCCGCGACACACTGTCCACCAGGAACTGCCGCAGCTCCTGACACAGGATGGGCAGCTGAGCGCGATCCAGTTTTTTCACGTCCTCAGGGGACGAGATATGCTCCAGAATCAAGCCTTTCACCTCTTACGATGACTGGAAAACACATACATGATACGGCCTACCAGCTGCAGCACCGCCGTGCTCTTCTCCAGGGCGAAGGTCTTGCCCACCGCCTTTCCGCCGATGGTCAGGCCGGAGACCAGGGCGGTGATCCCCAGGGACACCCCCACCATAACCAGGGGCGTACGGACGGGCAGGACCTCCTGAACCCGCAGCACGATCACCGCGGCGGTGCTGCCGCTGACGATGCCGCAGATGTCGCCCACCACGTCGTTGCAGAAGCTGGAGACCTTGTTGGCCCGGCGGATGAGGGACAGGGCCTGCCGGGCGCCGGGGGTCTTCCGGGCCGCCATGGAGTGGAAGGGCCGCTCGTCGGCGGCGGTTACCGCCACGCCGATGATATCGAACACAATGCCCAGGAGGATGAAGAAGGCCAGCACGCAGAAGGCAAGGCCCAGCTCCGCCCCCTCCAGGGCCTCGCTGGAGCAGAAGCTCAGCACCGCCGACAGCGCCACGGAGATGAAGAACACCTGCACCGCCCAGCGGAAACGCCACTCCTTCTTCTCGCTTTTCTTCTCCCGGGACTCCTGCTTCTTCTCCCGCCGGTCCTCCTGCCCTATATGGTCCAGGTCCAAAAATACCGCCTCGTCTTTCTTTCATAAATATCGGAATAGGGGAAATTTTTATTTCAGGATAAAATATCCGCCCCCGTTTGGGGGACGGATATCTGTCGGTAAACACTAAACGGCGGCAGCAGAAAAAGTAAATCTTACGGCTTAGGTACGGGTTGGATTTCCCCGGAGCGCGCCTCTCGTTGCCGATCAGGTGGTTTCCCTTTCAGCGCCCCGCCGCGGCGTTGCCCACCGCGGTACCCGACTGCCACTTAGTCCGCACTGCAATCCTTTCTCTGCCCGGTTTTGACAGCCTAGGTGTTTTCCACTGCAGTCAGACCGCTTCCTAGCCTCTTTTGCAGCCATGGTTTCAAGGAGCGATCCACGGCCTATCCCTGGCCGGGGAGAGGTCCGGGTGATCTCCTATCCGCCATACCCACGCAAGGCAGGCTACTCTGCACACAGCGTTCACGGCTCTATGGCCGGGTAGCACCGCAATACAGGTTCCAGCCTGAGTCGTACACAGGTCGTGGTACCACAAAAGGGAGTACGCCTGTGCACATAAACAGGTCTCCACGAAAACAGGGTCGGCTTCCCCATGCCATTGGAGAACGCCCTGGATCCGCAAGCGCGGGGGTCCGCGCTTCCTCTCAGCACCCACCCCAAACTGGGCGTAAGAAGCAAGCACCAAGAGTTTCACAGTTGTGCCCTTAAAAGGATTTTTAGGCCCTTCTTCAGAAGCGGCAGATCTGACTAGGATACTGCGCCGTCGT
>CALWYI010000006.1 GCA_944385715.1 uncultured Oscillospiraceae bacterium
GCCTGTTCCACAGCCACAAGCTGGCTCCCCGGTGCATCATCAGCAACGGCCTGATGATCGGCATGTATGACGACCAGAAGAACTTCAACCGGGCCGCCGCTCTGGGCGTGGCCAACTACGGCCAGATGACCGCCGGCGGCTGGATGTACATCGGGCCCCAGGGCATCGTCCACGGCACCTTCAACACCCTCCTCAACGCCGGACGGCTGAAGCTGGGCATCCCCGCCGACGGGAATCTGGCGGGACGGCTGTTCGTCTCTGCGGGACTGGGCGGCATGAGCGGCGCCCAGGGAAAGGCGGCGGAGATCGCCGGGGCGGTGGCCATCATCGCCGAGGTGGACGACTCCCGCATCGACACCCGCTACACCCAGGGCTGGGTCAGTGCGCGCACGGACAGCCTCTCCGAGGCTGTGGCCATGGCCCAGGCGAAGCTGGCGGCCAAGGAGCCCTGCGCCATCGCCTACCACGGCAACGTGGTGGATCTGCTGGAGTACCTCTACGACCACGATATCCACGTGGACCTCCTCAGCGACCAGACCAGCTGCCACGTGCCCTACGACGGCGGCTACTGCCCTCAGGGCCTGACCTTTGCCCAGCGCACGGAGATGCTGGACAAGGATCCGGAGGGCTTCCGGGTACTGGTGGACAGGAGTCTGCGCCACCACTACGAGATGATCTGCAAGCTCCACGACAGGGGCACCTACTTCTTCGACTACGGCAACAGCTTCCTCAAGGCGGTCTTCGACGCCGGGGTCACCTCCATCTGCAGGAACGGGGAGAACGACCTGGACGGCTTCGTGTTCCCCTCCTATGTGGAGGATATCCTGGGTCCCTGCCTCTTCGACTTCGGCTACGGGCCCTTCCGCTGGTGCTGCCTGAGCCGGAACCCTGAGGACCTGGACAAGACCGACACGGCGGCGGCGGAGTACATCCTGGCCCACAACCGCCGCTACCAGGACTACGACAACTATGTATGGGTCCGGGACGCCAAGCGCAACAAGCTGGTGGTGGGCACCCAGTGCCGCATCCTCTACCAGGACGCCATGGGCCGCATGAACATCGCTCTGAAATTCAACGAGATGGTCCGCAAGGGAGAGATAGGCCCCGTCATGCTGGGCCGGGACCACCACGACACCGGCGGCACCGACTCCCCCTTCCGGGAGACCAGCAACATCAAGGACGGCTCCAACATCATGGCGGATATGGCCACCCAGTGCTACGCCGGCAACGCCGCCCGGGGCATGAGCCTCATCGCCCTCCACAACGGCGGCGGCACCGGCGTGGGCAAGGCCATCAACGGCGGCTTCGGCATGGTGCTGGACGGCTCCGAGCGGGTGGATACCATCCTCCGTATGGCCATGCCCTGGGACACCATGGTGGGCGTCTCCCGCCGTGCCTGGGCCAGAAATGAGAACGCCCTCACCACCGCCGCAGAGTACAACAAGCTCTACGCCGGTCAGGACCACATCACCCTGCCGTACCTGGCCGACCCCGCCGTCGTGGCCGAGGCGCTGAAGGGCTGAGATAGGCATCCTTTTTCTTGAAAGAAAAAGGATCAAAAAGAACGTTTGCGCGAGACTTTGTTTCGCTATCGCCGCAGTTTATGCAAGATCAGAACCAAAAGATAAGCAAAACGCAGTTTTGCGCGAAAAGTTTTCTTTTCCTGCTTTTCTTTTTCAAAAGAAAAGCAGGGAGGAAAGGAGTGTTTTATGAGCGATCTGTTGGTGGTGAACATCGGGACGCTGGCCACCCCGATAGGGAACTGTGCCAGAGGCGGCGCGGACCAGGGGGCGGTGCGCGTTCTCCATGACGCCTGGGTCCTGATCGAAAACGGCGTCATCACTGGCGTGGGCGAGGGCGCGCCCCCGGCCCATGCCGCGGCGCGGCGGATTGACGCCGGAGGCCGACTGGTGACCCCCGGCCTGGTGGACGCCCACACCCACCTGATCTTCGGCGGCTGGCGGAACCACGAGATGGCTCTGAAGCTGCAGGGGGTGCCCTATCTGGACATTCTGGCCCAGGGGGGCGGCATCCTCTCCACCGTGGAGGCCACCCGCGCAGCCACGGAGGAGGAGCTGGCGGCAAAGGCCCGGCTGGCCCTGGACGAGATGCTGGCCCTGGGCACCACCACCTGCGAGGCCAAGAGCGGCTACGGCCTGGATACACAGCAGGAGCTCAAGCAGCTGCGGGCCATTCGCGCCCTCCGGGAGAGTCACCCCATGGACATCGCCGCCACCTTCATGGGGGCCCACGCCCTGCCCAGGGAGTATAAAGAGAACCGGGAGGGGTACATTGACCTTCTCTGTCAGGAGATGATCCCCGCCGTGGCGGCGGAGAAGCTGGCGGCGTTCTGCGATGTGTTCTGCGAGACGGGGGTGTTCACCGCTGCGGAGTCCCGCCGCATCCTGGAGACCGGAAAGCGGTACGGCCTTATCCCCAAGATCCACGCCGACGAGATCGACCCCATCGGCGGCTCTCAGCTGGCGGGGGAGGTGGGGGCCATCTCCGCCGAGCACCTGATCGTATGCCCTCACGGGGGCATTGCCGGCATGGCAAAAGGCGGTACTGTGGCCTGCCTGCTGCCCGCCACCAGCCTCTATCTGGGGGCGACCTTCGCCCCAGCCCGGGACATGGTCTCCGCCGGCGTGCCGGTGGCCATGGCCAGCGACTTCAACCCCGGCTCCTGCCCCTGCCTCAACATGCAGCTGGTGATGAACCTGGGGTGCCTGCGCTACCGCCTGACCCCGGAGGAGGTCCTCACCGCCGTCACCCTGAACGGCGCCGCCGCCATCGCCATGGCGGACAGGGTGGGCTCCCTGGAGGCGGGCAAGCAGGGGGATCTGGTGATCTGGGAGGCGGAGGACCTCAGCTACCTCTGCTACCGCATGGGCAGCAATCTGGTCCGTACCGTGGTCAAAAACGGGCAGACCTATTCCAATACCACACGGGCCCACTGAGCCCGGAGAGGAGAACCATATGGCAAAACTGGTAGAGTGCATTCCCAACTTCAGCGTCAGCCGGGAGAGCGACCCCGCCGTATTTGAGGCGCTGTCCGCTGCCGCCGCCGGCGTTCCCGGCTGCACGGTGCTGGATATCCAGAGCGACGGCGACCACAACCGCTGCGTATTCACCATGGTGGGCTCCCCCGGGGCCATTGAGGAGGCGGCCTTCCGCCTGACCAAGGTGGCCACGGAGCGCATCGACATGACCAAACACAAGGGGCAGCACCCCCGGATGGGGGCCACCGACGTGATCCCCTTTGTGCCCACCATGGATATGACCGTGGAGGAGTGCGTGGCCCTCAGCAAGCGGGTGGCCCAGCGGATCTGGGAGGCGCTGCAGGTGCCCTCCTTCCTCTATGAGGACTCCGCCTCGGCCCCCCACCGGCGGAACCTGGCGGACGTCCGAAGGGGGCAGTTCGAGGGCATGCCGGAGAAGCTCCTCCAGCCGGAGTGGGCCCCGGACTACGGCGAGCGGAAGATCCACCCCACCGCAGGAATTATCGCCATCGGCGCCCGGATGCCCCTCATCGCCTACAATGTCAATCTGAACACCAGCGATCTGGAGATCGCAAAAAAGATCGCCAAGGCCATCCGGGGGGCCAACGGGGGCTTCCGGTACTGCAAGGCCATCGGCGTCATGCTGGAGGACCGGCAGATCGCTCAGGTGTCCATGAACCTGGTGAACTACGAGGGCACCCCAATCTACTACGTCTTTGAGATGATCCGGGCCCTGGCGGACCGCTACGGCGTGGGTATCGTCGGCAGCGAGCTGGTGGGGCTGACCCCCGCCAAGGCCCTGCTGGACTGCGCGGAGTACTATCTGAAGATGGAGAACTTTGACTGCCGGCAGCAGGTGATGGAGTACCACCTGCTGGGCGGGGAATAGAGATTTTCAAGAAAAAGAGGGCCGGGAGAGAGCCCCGGCCGGGAGAAGGAGAGGAACACCATGAAACTGGCCCATATGTCCGCGGAGGAGCTGACGAAGCTGCTGGCCTCCGACGCCCCGGCCCCTGGCGGCGGTTCCGCCGCCGCCCTGGAGGGGGCCCTGGGGGCGGCCCTCACCGCCATGGTCTGCGGCCTCACGGCGGAGAAGCCCCAGTACGCCGCCCACCGGGCGGAGATCCTGACCGTACAGAGCCGGGCAGAGGCCCTGCGGGAGCAATTTCTGACGCTGATGGACCGGGACACGGAGGCATTCCTCCAGGTCAGCGCCGCCTTCGCCATGCCCAGGGCCACGGACGGGGAGAAGGCCCTGCGCTCCGCCGCCATCCAGAAGGGACTGGCGGCGTGCACGGAGACCCCGCTGGCGGTGATGGCCCTGGCGGCGGAGGGCCTGGAGCTGGTCCGGTCCCTTCTGGGGCGGTACAACGAGAGCGCCGCCAGCGATCTGGGTGTGGCGGCCTTGTCCCTGGAGGCCTGCGCCCGGGGGGCCTGGCTGAACGTCCTCATCAACGTGGGGAGCCTGAAGGACCGGGACAAGGCCGGGGCTTTCCGGGAGCGGGGACAGGGGCTGCTGGAGCAGGCCCGGGATCTGGCGGCCCAGGTGGAGCGGCAGCAGGCAGGCTGCTGGGGTACGCCGTAAGCAAGACGGCACAAAACAAGGGGGACATCCCACGGGATGTCCCCCCCTGTTGTTTTTTCGATTATTGAGGTTCCCCGCCGCCGTACTGCCGCAGGACAGTGCGCACGAAGAAGTTGGCCAGCAGACAGGGGAGGGAGAAGCCGATGAGGAGCAGGTAGATAAAGCTCAGGGGGAAGGCCAGGACCGCCGCGGCCACCAGCCCGTAGCCGAAGAGCACCGCCAGCAGGGCCCGGAGGGGCCGCCCGATCCCCAGGGTCAGCGCCAAACGGAGGGCGCCGGACAGAGGTGTTCCGGCGGCGAGAACGCCGTAGAGATAGGTGGAGGCCAGCAGCGTCACCAGAAAGACGGTGGAGCAGAACATGAAGGGGAGGAACAGCACCGGCCGCTCCCCGGCGTAGCGCAGATAGAAGGCGGCCCCGTAGCCGGAAACGGCCAGAGGCGCCGCCACCAGGAAAAAGGCGGCGTAGGCCCGCCCCGGCTTTTGCCGGAGGGCCTCCCGGTAACAGGCGAGGGCCCGCACCGGCTGATCCAGGACCATGGCCCGCACCACCTGGTTCATGGCCCACAGGCCCAGAGGGATGGTGACCAGGGGCAGGCAGGTGAGGAGAAAGAGGAGGTTCACCTTGATGAGGTTTCCGCACTCCGCCTGGATGATCTCAAAGAATCTGCCCGGCCCGGTTCGCTCCGGCGGCATCTCGTCCGTCTCCGGCGCGGGGGCGTCAAAATCTCTGCGGAAAAACACGAGTTCCTCCTCTCCCGATCCGCGCCGAAGGGCGGACCGCCGATATCAGAATCAGTCTACCATGCCGGAGCGGCGGATGCAAGAGGCAGGGAGGGAGACGGGCCGCCCGGCGGCGGTGAAATGGCCGCGTTATTGCACATAAAGGCATATGTGCGGGGAAAAGAAGCGGGCGGGGTACGGCGGTAAGCGAGAACTAATCGAAAAAATTTCGCCCTGTTTTTGGACGATCATACAAATAAATACAATGGAAGCTGGTCAGGTTCAACGAAAATACTAAAAATATGCCAAGATGTGACCTGATATGCATAAATGGCACCCTATGTGGCATCCGGGTATATTTCACCTGTGCCAGTCCATTTACAATTCTGGCGGGGGCGGGTAGTATTTTCCCTATCAAGACCCCGCTTTTGCGCAGGAATAAGCGGGAAAACGCAGCAGAGGAGTGGAGTTATGAGAAGGAAACCCCGTTTGTTGGCGGCAGCCCTGGCCCTGGCGCTGCTGCTGTCTCTGTGTGGGTGCGGCGCCTCCGACGGCAAGACCCACCTCACGTTCCAGATCTGGGACGTGGCCCAGCGGGACGGCATGCAGGCCATGTGCGACGCCTATACCGCCCAGCACCCGGATGTGGTCATCGAGGTGCAGGTGACCAGCTGGAGCGAGTACTGGACCAAGCTGGAGGCCGCCGCCGAGAGCAATACCATGCCGGACCTGTTCTGGATGCACACCGACCAGATCCTGTACTACTCTGAGTTCGGGATGCTGGCCGATGTCACCGACCTCTTCCCCTATGAGGAGCACTACAGCGACATCTCCATCAGCAATGCCACCGGTTCCGACGGACGGATGTACGGCGTGCCCAAGGACAAGGACAACATCTGCCTTGTGTACAACCGGGAGATGTTTGACGCCGCCGGGGTGGCCTACCCCGACGAGACCTGGACCTGGGATGACCTGGAGGCTGCCTCCCAGGCCATCTACGACGCCACCGGCAACTACGGCTACATGGCCTACAACGACGAGCAGCTGGGCTACCACAACTTCGTCTATCAGAACGGCGGCTGCATCCTCACTGAGGACAAGACCCAAGGCGGCTTCGACCAGGAGGCCACCCGGGAGGCCGTGAAGTACTATGTGGGGCTTCAGGACAACGACTGGTGCCCCGATCAGGCCTACTTCGCCGAGACCAGTCCCGGTACCGGTTTCTTCTCCGAGAAGGGGGCCATGTTCCTGGAGGGCAGCTGGAACCTGCTCTCTGAGATGAACAACTACCCCGATATGGTGGGCAAGTGGGATATCGCGGTGCTGCCCGCCGCCCCCGATCCCGTCAGCGGCGACGGCCGGGCCACCATTTCCAACGGTCTGACCTATGCTACCGGCGCTCACGGCAAGAACCTGGAGACGGCCCTGGACGTACTCGAGTTCTTTGCCGGCGAGGAGGCCCAGCGGATCCAGGGCGAGTCCGGCGCCGCCATCCCCGCCTACGAGGGACTGGAGGAGACCTGGATCAGCGCCTTCAGCAAGTTCGACTATCAGCTGGACCTGGAGGCCATCATGAGCCAGTTTGACTACTGCGTGCAGTATGTCAACAATGCCGCCCGCCCCAAGTGGAAGAGCGGCGTGGTGGATATCATGACCAGCATCTACAACGGCACGGTGGACATCGACACCGGCCTGGACCAGATCCAGACGCTCATCAACACCGAGACCGCCAAGAAATTGGCCGATTCCTGAGAGGAGGGGTAAGACATGAAAAACAAGGTTGCAAGGCTTTCCGCCGCCGCCCGGCGGGAGCAGAACTGGGGCTGGTTCATGGTGGCCCCCACCATCATCGGCCTTCTGATCCTCAACGTGTGGCCCTTTATCCAGACGCTGTACGCCAGCTTCTGCGAGCACCTGGGCTTCGGCCACTACAAATTTATCGGCTTTGAAAACTACGCAAACATGTTGCAGGACGCGGACTTCTGGAAGGCCACCTGGAACACCGTGTACTTCTGCATCCTGACGGTGCCTGTAGGGCTGTTCCTGTCCCTGCTGGTGGCCATCCTCCTCAATGCCAAGATCAAGGGCAAGAGCTTCTTCCGCTCCGTGTTCTTCCTGCCCATGATCTGCGCCCCCGCTGCGGTGACCATGGTCTGGCGGTGGATCTTCAACAGCGAGTACGGCATTCTCAACCAGATCCTCGGCACCCACATCAGCTGGATCACCGACTCCAAGGTGGTCATGATCGCCTGTGCCATCGTGGCCATCTGGAGCGCCATCGGCTATGACGCGGTGCTGCTGCTGGCGGGCCTGCAGAACATCTCCAAGTCCTACTATGAGGCCGCCTCCATCGACGGAGCCAGCAAGGTGACTCAGTTCTTCCGCATCACCCTGCCCATGGTCTCGCCCACCCTGTTCGTGGTGCTCATCATGCGCCTGATGGCCTCCATGAAGGTCTATGACCTCATCTACATGATGGTGGAGGACACCAACCCCGCCCTCACCAGCGTACAGAGCCTCATGTACCTCTTCTACCGCGAGTCCTTCGTGGCGGGCAGTCGGGGCTACGGCTCCGCCATTGTCATCTGGACCGTGCTGCTGATCGGCATCGTGACCATCATCCAGTTCGTGGGCCAGAAGAAGTGGGTCAACTACGAGATTTAAGGAGGACCTGTGATGAGAGCCAATTCCATGGGACAGTCCAAGCGGACGTCCACCTTTCTGACGTATTTCTTCCTGATCCTGGGCGCTGTGGTGATGATCTTTCCCTTCGTGTGGATGATCCTCACCAGCTCCAAGACCGTGTCCGAGAGCATGCAGATCCCGCCCACGATCCTCCCCAACCAGCTGATGCTGGACAACTTTGTGGAAGCGGTCAAGAGCCTGCCCTTCCTCAACATGTACATCAACACCGGCCTCATGATCCTCTTCCGGGTGGTGTGCGCCGTGGCCTTCAGCTCCATGGCGGGCTACGCCTTCGCAAAGCTCAAGTTCAAGGGGAAGAACATCCTCTTCTCCATTGTCCTCATCCAGATGATGCTGCCCAGCCAGATCTTCATCATTCCCCAGTACCAGATGGTAGCCAAGCTGGGTATGGCCAACACCATTTTCGCCCTGGTGTTCCCGGGCATCGTCAGCGCCTTCGGCACCTTCTTCCTGCGCCAGGCCTACCTGGGCATCCCCAATGAGATCGGGGAGGCCGCCTATCTGGACGGCTGCAACCAGTGGCAGACCTTCGTCAAGGTCATGTTCCCCCTGACCTCCTCCTCGGTGGCGGCCCTGTGCGTGTTCACCGCGGTGTTTGCCTACAGCGACCTGATGTGGCCGTTGGTTGTGAACTCCGACCTGAAGATGATGACCCTTTCCTCGGGCCTTGCCACCCTCCGTGGTCAGTTCTCCACCAACTTCCCGGTGCTCATGGCAGGAAGCCTCCTGGCCATGCTGCCCATGGTGGTGCTGTACCTGTTCTTCCAGCGGCAGTTCATTGAGGGCGTGGCCATGACCGGCGGCAAGTAACCCCTGCTTTTGACACCGCAACAGCCCCGGGATCGGCGCGCCGCCGCCGGGGCTGTTGCTTTTCCCGGAAAAAGCCGCGGTTTTTCGCTCAGCTCTTGCATCCGGCCGGAAAATCCTTTACAATTGCCCCAGTTAGAATTTTATTTGAGGGGATTTCTCCATGATCGTTCACGATAAATCGAAGAATATCTTTACCCTGCACACCAATGCCACCACCTATCAGATGAAGGTGGACGACTACGGGGTGCTGCTGCACACCTACTACGGCGGCCGGATCGCGGACGCGGACCTGTCCTATCTGATCCGCTCCGCGGACCGGGGCTTTTCCCCCAACCCGGGGGAGGCGGGCCACTGCCGGACCTACTCCCTGGACACCCTGCCCCAGGAGTACTCCACCTGCGGGGCGGGGGATTTCCGTCTGCCCTCCCTGGAGCTGGAGGCGTCCGACGGCAGCCACATGGCCGACTTGCGCTACACGGGCTATGAGATCCGGACGGGGAAGTACGCCCTGGAGGGCCTGCCCGCTTTCCACGGGGAGGGCGGGGAGACCCTGGTGATCTTCCTGAAGGACGCCGCCGCCCGGGTGGAGGTGGAGCTGTACTACGGGGTGTTCGCGGCCTACGACCTCATCACCCGGGCCGCCCGGATCGTGAACCAGGGGGAGGAGACGGTGGGCCTGTGCCGGGCCGCCTCCCTGTGCCTGGATCTCCCACGGGGGGACCTGGACTTTGTCACCTTCGACGGCCGCCATGTCATGGAGCGCTGTCCCACCCGGGCGGCCCTGCGGCCCGGCGTACAGAGCGTGGGCAGCGTCCGGGGCACCTCCAGCCACCAGCACAACCCCTTTGTGATGCTCTGCGACCCCTCCGCGGGGGAGGACCAGGGCCTGTGCTATGGAGCCATGCTCCTCTACAGCGGCAACTTCGAGGCGGCGGCGGAGCGCGGTCAGTTTGAGGACACCCGCCTGGTCATGGGCATAAATCCCTACCACTTCCACTTCCGCCTGGCGCCGGAGGAGAGCTTCACCACCCCCGAGGCGGCCATGGTCTGTTCCCTCAATGGCTTCGGGCAGATGAGCCGTCTGCTCCACCGGGCCATCCGGGAGCGCCTTCTCCGGGACAACCGCCCGGGCCGCAAGCCGGTGCTGGTCAACAGCTGGGAGGCCACCTATTTTGACTTTGACGCTGAAAAGCTCCTGCGTCTGGCCCGGGCGGCGGCTCCGCTGGGCATCGAGCTCTTTGTACTGGACGACGGTTGGTTCGGCACCCGCAGCGACGACAAGGGGGGCCTTGGCGACTGGTGGGTGAACCGGGAGAAGCTGCCCGGCGGTCTGGGCGGCCTGGCCGATCAGATCAACGGCCTTGGCATGCAGTTTGGTCTGTGGATCGAGCCGGAGATGGTCAGCGAGGACAGCCGGCTCTACCATGAACACCCGGACTGGGCCCTCAGTGTTCCGGGCCGGTCCTATACCCGGGGCCGCAGCCAGCTGGTGCTGGACTTCTCCCGGAAGGAGGTCCGGGACCATATCTACGACGCTCTGCGGGAGGTACTCTCCCAGGCCAATATCACCTATCTCAAGTGGGATATGAACCGCAGTCTCACCGATGTCTGGTCCGCCGCTCTCCCCGCCGAGCGGCAGGGGGAGGCGTACCACCGCTATGTTCTGGGTGTCTATGAGCTGCTGGAGCGGTTCCACCGGGACTACCCCCACATCCTCATCGAGGGGTGCAGCGGCGGCGGCGGCCGGTTCGACGGGGGCATGCTCTACTACACCCCCCAGATCTGGTGCAGCGACAACACCGACGCGGTGGACCGCCTGCGGATCCAGTACGGTACCTCCTTCTGCTATCCCCCCTGCACCATGGGGGCTCACGTCTCCGCGGTACCCAATGAGACCAACCGCCGTGTCACGCCTCTGGAGACCCGGGGCGTGGTGGCTATGTCCGGGGTGTTTGGCTACGAGATGGATCTCAGCCGTGCCACGAAGGAGGAGCGGAAAGTCATCGCCGGGCAGGTGGAGCGATACAAGGCCTGCTGGGACCTGGTGGCGGAGGGGGACTATTACCGCCTCAGCGATCCCTTTGCCGACAGTCCCTACACCGCCTGGGCCCACGTGTCTCCGGACAAGCGGCGGGCGCTGGTGTCCCTGGTCACCGGCAGCACCCGGGCGGCTCTGCCCTTCTTCGCCCTGCGGCTGAAGGGACTGGACCCGGCCCTGCGCTACCGGGTCAACGGCGGGGAGAGCTACCCCGGCGATGCCCTGATGCAGGCCGGCTATCCGCTGCCTGTGCTCCAGGGGGACTACCAGTCCCTGCAGCTGTACCTGGAGGCGGAGTAAAGAGCGGAAAAAGGCTGACTGCGAAACCTGCAGTCAGCCTTTTGCATGGATCTGGTTTTCGGTACGCCACTCCCGGGGAGAGACGCCGTATCGTTTTTTGAAGGCCCGGGAGAAGTGGAGCTGGTTGGGATAGCCGCACTGCTGGGCGATGTCGCCGATGGAGGCGCGGCTGGTCTTCATGAGCTCCGTGGCCTTGGACAGCCGCATCCGAATCAGGAACTCCTGGGGCGGACAGCCCATGCTCTCCTTGAAGAGCTTGCTGAAATAGCTGCGGTTGAGCTTGCACACATCCGCCAGCTCCTCCACCGTCAGGTCCCGCTGGAAGTTCTGCTCCATGTAGGTGATGGCCTCCTGGATGTAGAAGTCCCGCAGCTGGCCGCCGGAGGCGGTGCGCCGGGTGGAGGAGGACTGGATGAGGGCGTCCAGAAACAGGAAGAGGTGGCCGATAAGGTGTAGGGTAGAGGCCTTGGAGTGGTCCGCGATATAGAGCATGATGTCCCGCATGGCCTGCCCCTGGGCGGGAGTTTGGGGGATATAGATGGGATGGGCGGCGTCCAGACCGGCGTAGGTCAGATACTCTGTGACCCGCAGGCCGTCGAACTCCAGCCACACATATTTCCAGGGCCGGTCCTTGTCCGCGCAGTAGGTGTTCACCTGGCCCGGACAGATAAGGAAGGCCTGGTCCGCCTCCAGGTCGTAGCGGTAGGTCTCCCCGTCAGGGGCGGTGGAGTCCAGAAAGCCCTGGCCGGAGATCACATAGTGGAGCAGGAAGTGGTTGCGGACAAAGGGACCGAAGGAGTGGAGGGGGGCGCACTGCTCCCACCCGTACTGATAGAGCCGCAGATCCAGAAAATTCTCATTGGGAAAAATGGAGAAGGAGAGATCGTCCACAGGGCCACCTCCGATCCGCCGATTTCGTATACACAACCCATTATAACATATGATACAACGGAAACCAACAGGAAATGAGGGGAAGTTTTTATGTTTGATGTTATCGCCCTGGGGGAATTGCTCATTGATTTCACCGCCAGTGGGACCAGCGGGCAGGGGAATCCCCTGTTTGAGGCCAACCCCGGCGGCGCGCCCTGCAACGTGCTTGCCATGCTGGCGAAGCTGGGCCGCCGTTGCGCCTTTGTGGGGAAGGTGGGGCAGGACATGTTCGGCCGGAGTCTGAAGGCCACCATCGAGGCGGCAGGCATCGACAGCCGGGGCCTGGTCCTGGACCCCCGGGCCAACACCACCCTGGCCTTCGTCCAGAACGCCCCCGACGGGGACCGGGAGTTCAGCTTTTACCGCAACCCCGGCGCCGACGAGCTGCTGCGGGAGGATGAGCTGCCCCGGGAGCTTCTGAAGGAGGCCCGGATCTTCCACTTCGGGTCCCTGTCCCTCACCCGGGAGCCTGCCCGGAGCGCCACCATGGCCGCTGTGGACCTGGCCCGGTCCGGCGGCGCTCTCGTCAGCTTTGACCCCAATCTCCGGGCCTCCCTGTGGCCCGGTCTGGACGCCGCCCGGGAGCAGATGCTCTGGGGCTGCTCCGTGTGCGACATCCTGAAGGTGGCGGAGGAGGAGCTCTCCTTCCTCACCGGCTGTGCGGGACTGGAGGAGGGGAGCCGGGCCATCCGGAGCCGCTTCCCCAACATCCGGCTGCTGCTGGTGACCCAGGGCAAGACCGGCAGCGTGGCCTTCTGGGGGGAGCTGTCCCTTTTCTGCCCCGCCTACCCCCAGAGCAACACGGTGGATACCACCGGGGCGGGGGACACCTTCTGCGGCTGCTGCCTGCACTATGTGCTAAACCACGGTCTGGAGGCGCTGCGCGAGGAGGACCTTGGCGAGATGCTCCGCTTCGCCAACGCCGCCGCCGGCCTCATCACCACTAAGAAGGGCGCTATCCGCAGCATGCCGGAGCTCTCTGACATTCAGCGGGTAATAGGAGGATAAGGAACAATGATCAGTGGTTTCGCGCGCCGCCTTCAGGAGCGGCGGGACGAGCTGGCGTGGCTCTACATGGAGCTCTACGACCGGCGGGATATGCTGGACGCCCTGCTGGAGCGGATGGAGGAGGCCTACCGCCGGCGGGAGCAGAGCCTACGGCGGCTGGATACCCGGCGGGAGCAGGACCCCGACTGGTTCCGTGCCGGGAAGATGCTGGGCATGACCATGTATACGGACCTCTTCGCCGGGGACCTGCCGGGGCTGGAGAAGAAGCTGGACTACCTCACAGAGCAGGGGATCACCTATCTCCACCTCATGCCCCTCCTCAAGATGCCCCACCCGGACAACGACGGCGGATACGCCGTGGAGGACTTTGACCGGGTGGACCCCGCTCTCGGCACCAACGAGGATCTCAGCCGCCTCACCGCCGCCATGCGCCGCCGGGGCATGAGCCTGTGCCTGGACTTTATCATCAACCACACGGCGGACACCCACCCCTGGGCCATGCGGGCCAAGGCGGGGGAGCAGGCGTACATCGACCGCTACATCTGCTTCGACACCCCGGATATCCCCCGGGAGATGGAAAAGACCATCCCCGACGTGTTTCCGGAGACCGCTCCGGGGAGCTTCATCTACCAGGAGGACATGAAAAAGTACGTCTGCTCCTCCTTCCACCCCTACCAGTGGGACCTGAACTACCGCAATCCTGCGGTGTTCAACGACATGGTCTGCAGCATGCTCCACCTGGCCAACCTTGGCGTGGAGATCCTGCGCATCGACGCGGTGCCCTACCTCTGGAAGGAGATGGGCACCTCCTGCCGGAATCTCCCCAAGGTCCACACCATCATGCGGATGATCCGCCTCATCATCGAGACGGTGTGCCCCGCCGTCATTCTGAAGGGGGAGGTGGTGATGGCCCCCAGGGAGCTGGCCCCCTACTTTGGCACCCAGGAGAAGCCGGAGTGCCACCTCCTCTACAACGCCTCCACCATGGCCACCCAGTGGAGCGCCCTGGCCAGCGCCGACGTCCGCCAGCTCAAGCGCCAGCTGGACGACCTCCACAGCCTGCCGGCCAACTGCTGCTTCGTCAACTACCTCCGCTGCCACGACGACATCGGCTGGGGACTCAACGAGGAGTTCGGCAGGACCATCGGCGCCGATCCGGTGGCCCACAAGAAGTACCTCTACGAGTTCTTTGAGGGCAGCTTCCCCGGCAGCTTCGCCCGGGGGGAGCGGTACAACTACAACCCCGCCACCCAGGACGCCCGGACCTGCGGTACCACCGCCAGCCTCTGCGGCATCGAGAAGGGGCTCTGCGAGGAGGACGAGGCCCAGGTGGCCATGGGTATCCAGCGGGACCTCATGATGCACGCCGCCATGATGTCCATGGCCGGCTTCCCCATGCTCTCCAGCGGGGACGAGATCGGCCAGCTCAACGGCTACGACTACCACGACGACCCGGACCGCCGGGAGGACAGCCGCAACCTCCACCGCACCCGCTTCAACTGGGACAACGCCGCCAAACGCAAAGAGCCCGGCACCGTCCAGCAGCGGATCTGGGACGGCCTGCGGCAGCTGGAGAAGATCCGCTGCCAGGAGCCCTGCTTCGGCCCCGACGCCTGGGTCACCACCTGGGACACCGCCAACCGCCAGGTCCTGGCCCTGGTCCGCCGGACGGAGGGGGAGACCCTGGTGGGCCTCTTTAACTTCTCCGGCGCGGTCCAGACCATCCACATGGACGCCCTGGAGGGGAATTTCACCGACCTTGTCACCGGGGAGGCGGGCCACTGCGCCGACAGGCAGCTGGGCCCCTACCAGTACTGCCTGTGCCGCCAGACCCGGTGAGAGGGGAAAAAACCCCGCGCCTTGTCAAAGAATGGATTGACAAGCGCCCTGGAACTGGCTACAATGCAAATGGAAAACTCCATACGCTTCAAGTGCCTCTCCGGGTTGTGTGACCGGGGAGGAGAATAGGGAACCGGGTGGGAATCCCGGACGGTACCGCCGCTGTAAGCGCGGAGGGCAGCTTCGTTGACGAAAGTCAGTCACTGGGAAACTGGGAAGGCAGGAGCTGTCCGGCGACAGGCCGAGAGGACTGTCATATGCGCAAGTCAGAAGACCTGCTTGAGGATGGCCCCTTCCACGGGTGATGGAAGCGAGGGGGGCTATGCTGCGGGAATACCGGCCGCGGCAGCGTAAGCTGCCGCGGCCGCTTTTTGTCTCCCGCTGTCTCAGGGAGCGGCTGGATTTTCACATCATTAATTTCAGGAGGATTCACCAAAATGAGACACGCGATGAGCAAATGGCTTGCGCTGGTACTGGCGCTGGCGATGGTGCTGAGCATCTCCGCCTGCGGCGGAAACACCACCGGTGAGAACAACGCCGCCGGCAATCAGAGCAGCCAGAACACCAGCGGTGAGAGCGACCAGGAGGATACCCAGGAGGAGGCCGCCGGCCCCGTCCTGGAGGGACAGATGGAGCTGGACTACGCCCAGCAGTTCACCATTGACCTCTACAGCGACGGCTATCGGATGATTACCATCGAGGGCGCGGCGGCCCCCTACCTGGTGGTGCCCGAGGGGGCGGAGGTCCCCGAGACGCTGGCGGAGGGCACCGTGGTGCTCCAGCTGCCCTTTGAGCGTGCCTATGTGGCCAGCACCAGCATGATGTCCCTGCTGGACGCCATCGGCGGCCTGGACCGGGTAAAGCTGGTGGCCACGGAGCAGGAGAAGTGGTATCTGGAGAACATCGTCAGCCGCATGGAGGCGGGGGACATGGTGTTCTCCGGGTCCTATGACGAGCCGGACTATGAGCTCATGACCGCCGGCGATATCCAGCTCCACCTGGACAGCGGCATGGTGGACGGCCACCCGGAGGTGCTGGAGAAGTTTGCGGAGCTGGGCATCCCCTCCCTGGTGGAGCGCTCCTCCCAGGAGGGCCACCCCCTGGCCCGCGTGGAGTGGGTGAAGGTGCTGGGCGTCCTTTTCGGCCTGGAGGAGGAGGCGCAGCAGTATTTTGAGGAGCAGAAGGCCCTGGTGGAGGGCGCCGCCGGCGCCGACACCGGCAAGACCGCCTCCATGGGCTACATCACCTCCACCGGCAAGTGCTACGCCCGCAACGGCGGGGACTACATGGCCCAGATGATCGCCCTGGCCGGCGGGGAGTATATCCTGGCGGATATGGAACCCACGGAGAGCGGCAACACCAACATGACCTTTGAGGACTGGTACGCCCGGAACAAGGATGCGGACTATATGTTTTATGTAAACTTCGCCCTGGGCTTCAATTCCCTCCAGGAGATGCTGGACTACAACCCCCTCTTTGCCGACTTCAAGGCGGTCCAGGAGGGCCATGTGTACGTCACCTCTCCCGATTTCACCCAGTCCACGGCGGCTATCGCCTCCATCATCGCCGACATGAACACCATTTTCACCAGCGACGACCCGGAGGTGACCACCGATCACCTGATCCGGCTGTCCTGACGGGGCCGGTTCCCGGTCTTTTCACCCCGGGCGGAGGATGCTCTCCGTCCGGGGCCATCCTTTGAAAGGCGGCATTCTATGGAAACCCAAGATCTGTCCCGGCCCACCCGCCGGGAAACCATGACGGCGGCGGGGCGCTTCCTGCTGGTCATGGTCCTGCTGGTCCTCCTGCTGGGGTGGGGGCTGGTGCTCAATGTGAATACCGGCTCCGTGGACATTCCCGCCGGGGAGGTGCTGCGCATGGTGTGGTCGGGGGTGCGCTCCCTGGTCCGTGACGCCTTCACCGGCTCGGACACCCTCCAGGCGGTGACGGCCGCCTCCTCGGAGAGCAAGATCGTCTTCAGCATCCGCATGCCCCGGATGCTCCTGGCGGCCATCCTGGGGGGCGCGCTGTCCGTGTCCGGCTTCCTGCTCCAGACCTTCTTCCGCAACCCCATCGCCGGGCCCTTCGTGCTGGGCATCTCCTCCGGAGCCAAGATGGTGGTGGGCATCACCACCATCCTGCTGGTGCCCTACCTGGGGACCATCAGCTCCGGGGTGCTGATCCTGGCGGCCTTCGCGGGGTCCCTGGTGATCGTGCTGATGGTGCTGCTGTTCTCCCAGCGGGTGCGGAGCATGTCCATGCTGCTGGTCATCGGCATTATGGTGGGCTACATCTGCAGCGCCGTCACGGACTTCTGCATCACCTTCGCCGACGAGGAGGACATCGTCAACCTCACCAGCTGGTCCATGGGCAGCTTCTCCGGGGCCAACTGGAGCGGCGTGACCACGGCGGCCTGGCTGTGCCTGTGGGGGACGCTTCTGGCCTGGCTCCTCAGCAAGCCCATGGCCGCCTACGCCCTGGGGGAGGGGTACGCCCAGAGCCTGGGGATCAACGTGAAGTTCTTCCGGGCGGCGCTGATCCTCCTCTCCAGCCTCCTCTCCGCCTGCGTCACCGCCTTCGCCGGGCCCATCTCCTTTGTGGGCATCGCGGTACCCCATATCACCCGCACCCTGCTGAAAACCGCAAAGCCCATCCTGGTCATCCCCGCCACCTACCTCTGCGGGGCGGTGTTCTGCATCTTCTGCGACCTCATCGCCCGCACCGCCTTCTCCCCGGCGGAGATGGCCATCGGCACCGTCACCTCCGCCTTCGGCGCGCCGGTGGTGATCTATATGATGCTCAAGCGCCAGAAGACCCGGCAGTAAGGAGGAAACCATGATCTATTTCCATACCAAAGACCTCTCGGTGGGCTACAACGGCCAGGCGTTGATCCATGATATCAACATTGCGGTGGAGAAGGGGAAGATCATGACCCTCATCGGGCCCAACGGCTCCGGCAAGTCCACCATCCTCAAGTCCATCACCCGCCACCTCTCCAAGATCTGCGGCCAGGTGTACATCGACCGCCAGGAGATCTACGCCTGGTCCGCCAGGGAGCTGGCCAAGCGGGTGGCGGTGGTGCTGACGGACCGGATTCAGCCGGAGCTCATGACCTGCGAGGAGGTGGTAGCCATGGGCCGCTACCCCTATACCAACGCCATGGGCCGTCTGACGCCCCGGGACCGGGAGATCGTGGCCCAGGCCATGGAGCGGGTCCACGCCCTGGACCTGGCCCGGCGGGACTTCACCACCCTCTCCGACGGCCAGCGCCAGCGGATCATGCTGGCCCGGGCCCTCTGCCAGGAGCCGGAGGTGCTGATCCTGGACGAGCCCACCGCCTACCTGGACATCCGCCACAAGATCGAGCTGCTGGACATCCTCCGGGAGATGGCCCATGAAAAGGGCATCACCGTCATCATGTCCCTCCACGAGATCGACCTTGCCACCAAGATCTCCGACTACCTGCTGTGCGTCAAGGGGGAGACCATCGAGGCTTTCGGCCCGCCGGAGGACATCCTGGCGGAAGAGGTCATCGACCGGCTCTACGGCATCCAGCACGGCTCCTACAACCTGCTCTTCGGCAGCGTAGAGCTGGCAAAGCCCCAGGGGGAGCCCCGGGTCTTCGTGGTGGGGGGCGGCGGCGCGGGGATTGCCTGCTACCGGGCGCTGCAGAAGCGGCAGATCCCCTTTGCGGCGGGAATTCTTTTTACCAACGATGTGGACTGCCCGGTGGCCATGGAGCTCAGCGACCATGTTATCACCGCCCCCGCCTTCGAGCCCATGACGGAGACCCACTACCAGCAGGCGGCCCGGCTGCTGCTGCGCTGCGCCTGCGTCATCGACGCGGGGACGCCCATAGGGCCCCTCAACAGCATGAACGGGCGGCTCCTGGCCCTGGCAAGGGAGAAAGGGATACCGCTTTACACAGATTGCCAATCCTTGGAACACGAGACAGACCGCCGGGAGAAACAGACGGCGTGAGAGAGGAGAAGGACCATGATCGAGATCGTAAAGCCCATGGATATCGAGAAGCGCAGCTTTGAGATCATCACGGAGCTTCTGGGGGACAACCAGCCGGACCCGGAGACCGCCCCGGTGGTCAAGCGGGTGATCCACACCACGGCGGACTTTGAGTACCGGGAGAACCTGGTATTCTCAGACCATGCGGTGGAGAAGGGCATCGCGGCCCTGCGCGGCGGCTGCCACATCGTCACCGACACCCACATGGCCATGGCCGGCATCAACAAGACGATCCTGGGCCGCCTGGGGGGCGAGGTCCACTGCTTCATGGCCGACCCCGACGTGGCGGAGGAGGCGAAGAGCCGGGGCGTCACCCGGGCCGCCGTGTCCATGGAGCGGGCCGCCGCCCTGGACAGGCCCTGCATCTTTGCCATCGGCAACGCCCCCACCGCCCTCATCGCCCTAAAGGACCTGATGGATGCGGGGAAGGTGCGGCCCGCCCTCATCATCGGCGTGCCGGTGGGCTTTGTGAACGTGGTGGAGAGCAAGGAGCGGATCATCGGCTGTGACGTGCCCTACATTGTGGCCCGGGGCCGGAAGGGCGGCAGCAACGTGGCCGCCGCCATCTGCAACGCCCTCCTGTACCAGATTGCCCGCTGACCGGCCCATGGAGGAGTATGTAATCCGGTCGGGAAAGCGGCTGCGGCTGGGCTATACCACTGGCTCCTGCGCGGCTGCGGCCGCCAAGGCGGCGGCCTGGATGCTGCTGACGGGCCGGGAGCGCCGGGAGATCACCCTGACCGTGCCCAGGGGCGTCACCCTGACGCTGGATATCCGGGACGTGAGCCGGGGGGAGGACTTTGTCTCCTGCGCCGTGGAGAAGGACAGCGGCGACGACCCGGACGTGACCCAGGGGACCCTGATCTACGCCCGGGTGTCCCTGCGTCCCCAGGCCGGTATCGCCATCGACGGCGGAGAGGGCATAGGCAGGGTCACCAGGCGAGGCCTGGACCAGCCCGTGGGGTCCGCGGCCATCAACTCCGTTCCCCGGGAAATGATCCGGGAGAACCTGGAGGAGGTCTGCTGCCTGACAGACTATAGAGGAGGCCTCTCCGTGGTCATCTCCGCCCCGGAGGGGGAGGCCCTGGCGAGAAAGACCTTCAATCCCCGGCTGGGCATCGTGGGGGGCATCTCCATTCTGGGGACCACGGGGATCGTGGAGCCCATGAGCGAGCAGGCCCTGGTGGACACCATAAAGGTGGAGCTGACCCAGCGCCGGGCGGAGGGGCAGGACTACGTGCTGCTGACCCCCGGCAACTACGGCTCCGACTTCATCCGCCAGACCTTGTGCGTTGACCCCGGTGAGGCCGTGCAGGTGTCCAACTTCATCGGCGAGGCGCTGGATCTCTGCCGGGAGCTGGGCTTTCGCGGGGCGTTGCTGATTGGCCACGTCGGCAAGCTCACGAAGATCGCCGGCGGTATGCTGAATACCCACTCCCGATACGGCGACTGCCGCATGGAGATCCTGGCGGCCCACGCCGGCGCCGCCGGACTGCCGCCGGAGCGGATCGGGGAGATATTGGACTGCGTGGCCTGCGACGACGCCCTGCGGGTCCTCCGGGAGAGCGGGGCGTGGGAGGCGCCCCTCTCCCGGCTGCTGGAGCGGGTCGGCTTCCATCTGGCCCAGCGGGGCGGGGAACTGGAGACAGGAGCCATGATGTTCTCCAAGGAGTACGGCCTCCTGGGGGAGACGGATAACGCCAGGACCCTGCTGGACCGGGCTGTGAGAAAGGCAAAAGGGGGGAGACGGGATGGATAAGCTGTGCGTGTTTGCCGGGACCACAGAGGGACGGCGGCTAGTGGAGTTTCTCTCCGGCCGTCCGGTGGCGGTCACCGCCTGCGTGGCCACGGAGTACGGCGAGACCCTCCTCACCCCGGCGGAGCATCTGACCATCTCTGCCCGCCGCCTCACGGAGGAGGAGATGGAGGACTTGTTCCGGGCCCAGGGCTTCGCTCTGGTGGTGGATGCCACCCACCCCTATGCCGCCGCCGTGACGGAGAATATCGCCGCCGCCTGCGCCGGGACCGGCACGCCCTACCTGCGGCTGCTGCGGGAGGGAACCGAGGTGCCGGAGGGGGCGGTATATGTGCCCGACATTCCCGGCGCGGTGGCGTATCTCAACGGGACAGAGGGGAATATCCTGCTGACAACGGGCAGTAAAGAACTTTCCCTTTACACAGATATCCGGGATTTTGCGACCCGGGTCTACGCCCGGGTGCTGCCCATGGAGTCCTCCCTGGCCGCCTGTCGGGAGGCGGGACTGCCTCCCAGCCGCGTCATTGCCATGCAGGGCCCCTTTCCCAGGGAGCTCAATACCGCTCTGCTGCGCTTTGCCCAGGCGAAGTACCTGGTCACCAAGGAGGACGGAACGCCCGGCGGCTTTGCCGACAAGGCCGCCGCCGCCGCGGAGGCGGGGGCCGCGCTGGTGGTCATCGGAAGGCCACCCCAGCGGGAGGGATTGTCCCTCTCCGAGACGGCGGCGCTGCTGTGCCGCCGCTTCGGCCTGGGAGAGCCGCTCATTGCGTGAAGGGAAGGCCCCGCAGAGAGAAAACCGTCCCGCGTCCCTGTATAGGGACGCGGGACGGTTTTTATCTTTTGGAAGACTGGTCGGGAGGCAGCGGTAAGCGGCCTCAGCAGAGGGTGGCGTAGATGACGGCCTTGATGGTGTGCATGCGGTTCTCCGCCTCGTCAAAGACCACGGACTGCCTGGACTCGAACACCTCGTCGGTGACCTCCATCTCGGGCACGCCGAACTTCTCGGCGATCTGGGCGCCGATGGTTGTTTTGGTGTCGTGGAAGGAGGGGAGGCAGTGCATGAATACGGCCTCCGGCTTGGCCAGCTCCATCACGCCGGCGTTCACCTGGTACTTGCGCAGCAGCCGGATCCGGGTGTCCCACACCTCGTCGGGCTCACCCATGGACACCCAGATGTCGGTGTAGATCACGTCGGCGTCCCTGGCGCCCTCGGCGACATCCTCCGTCAGGCGGACGGTGCAGCAGTTCTCGGCGGCGATCTTCCTGGCCTCCTCCACCAGCCAGGGGGCGGGGAAGAGCTCCTTGGGGGCGCAGGCGGTGAAATTGACGCCCATCTTGGCGCAGGCCACCATCAGGGAGTTGCCCATGTTGTTCCGGGCATCCCCCATGAAGGTGAAGTTGAGGCCCTTGAGACGGCCGAATTTCTCCTCCATGGTGAGGAGGTCCGCCAGCATCTGGGTGGGGTGGAACTGATCCGTCAGGCCGTTCCACACGGGCACCCCGGCGTACTTGGCCAGTTCCTCCACGATCTGCTGGTCAAAGCCCCGGTACTCGATGCCGTCGTACATCCGGCCCAGGACCCGGGCGGTGTCGGGGATACTCTCCTTCTTGCCCATCTGGCTGCTGCCGGGGTCCAGGTAGGTGACCCCCAGGCCCAGGTCCATGCCGGCCACCTCGAAGGAGCAGCGGGTGCGGGTGGAGGTCTTCTCAAAGAGCAGCACGATGTTCTTCCCCTCCAGGTAGCGGTGGGGGACGCCGTTGCGCTTCATGTTTTTGAACTCCTTTGCCAGGTCCAGCAGGTACCGGATCTCCTCCGGCGTGTAGTCCAGCAGCTTCAGAAAGTGTCTTCCGCGAATGTTGACGCCCATATTGTTTTTCTCCTTTTTGTGATTCTTTCTTCAAAAGGCTGTCCCGGGAGCCGTACCGGGACGTATCTGGGACAGAGCAGGTCGGCCTCCCGCAGGGGGACATATTTATTCATCCATTATACAGCATAATTTGAAAAATGGCAGCAGAATTTAGGGGATTTCAAAAAATTTTGCATGGGGAAGGGGAGAGGGGGCCCTGAAAGACCCCGGCGGGAGGAAAAGGGCCCCCGGAGATTCCCCGGAGACCCTTTGGCGCTGCTGGGCGGCAAAAGGACCGACGGAGGGGGCTTGCCGGTAAAAGCCGGAGCAGGCGTGCTAGGGGGATGACCAGATGCGGGATCACAGGGGGGGCTCGTCGTCTGACCGGGGCGGCTCGCTGTCCAGGAGAATGCGGACCAGGGATTTTGGCCTGCCGCGGCTGGAGGAGTTCTCCTTTGCGTACACTTCGCCGCAGCCGGCCTCGATGAGGCGGCTGATGACGCGCCGGGCGCTGCGGGTGGTGACCTCCAGGCAGTCCGCCAGCTCGTGGGCGTCGAAAACATCGCTGTGCCGCATGTCGATGATGGCGCGCAGCTTCAGGATGGAGGCGGCGCTGAGACCTGTTTTTTCGGCCAGCTCCATGACTCTGGGGTCGTTGGAGATCAGCTGATAGCGCAGCTCATTTTCCCGGGAGAGGGGTCCGTTGAGCTCGTTGTTCTCGTCGATGCAGAACAGATCCTCGGGATTGGGCTTGCCCAGCGCGCAGCGCAGCGCCTTTCTGGCGTTGATCTCCGCCTGGTAGGCGGTGACCCCCACCCCCATCCCGGCGCTCAGCAGGAAGCCCTGGCTGCGGACATATTTCTGCAGCTCCGTCAGCAGCCGCAGGCTGCGCCGCTCCCGCAGCACGCCGGCGTTGGCATAGATTACGTATTCCCAGCGCCCCTCCTGAAATACGGCCGCCTGGAGCTCCTTGCAGTAGCGGATGATGCGCTTATAGATATCCGCTTTCTCGATCATGCCGGAGTAGTAGTTCTCCTCCAGGACCTGGGTATCCTGCAGATGGAGGATCTCAGCGGCGATCTGGGCCTGCTCGGCCCGGTTGATGGCGAGGTCGGACTTCAGCCGTTCCAGCGCAAAGCGCGTGGTCGTGCGCGTGGGACCCATGTATATTGCCTGATAGCCGTCTTCCTGCAGCTGCTGGAACACCCACTGCAGGGAGGTAAGGGCCACCGCGGTGTACCCCTCGTCCTGCAGCTCCTTGTGCCAGCGGACATAGTGTTCCTCCTCAATGTCCTCCGGGGTGGGGTAGGAGTAAATGTTCTTTGCCAGAATCTGGAAAGCGTCCAGAACGTCCTCGATGACCTGGGGCTCCACGATATCGATGCTCAGGGAATCAAATTTCAGATTCTGCTTCTGCATGGAGAGAAAGGCCCTGGCCACCGCCACGGCGGAGCGGGCCACGGCGGCGGTGGGCTTTGTGGTTTTGCAGTTGCTCTTTACATAGCTCTCCACCGCCCGCCCGGTAAACAATACCGCGTCGCATGCCCGCTCACAGTCCGGGTAAACCTCCGCGCAGGCGGATACCTGCTCCCGCACATAGCAGCGGACCTCCACGCCGGGGTCGATATAGTGCAGATCCTTTGCGATACTTTCGCAGGAGCTTCTGGGACCGACAATGCCGATTTTCACAGTTCACACCTCAGTTTCCTAGGATAGAGAGCGATCCCGAATCCTACCTTGCGATAGCATTCGGGATCGTATCTATTATAGCGCGGCGCTGTCAAAGAAATCAAGCTTGGAATGCTCCTGGAGGAAAGCCAGGTAGCTGTCTTTGGTAAAGACTGGGTGGAAGGCGTCCATGACGCTCTTTGCGCGGCTTGCGTTGTCAAAGAGGAGGTCGATGACCGTCATGGCCAGCATTTTGGCCGGGAGGATATAGGCCGCCTCGGGGTCCACCACCCGGAAACTGCTGGCGTGCAGCGCGCCGGAGATGCCGCCGGTCCAGATGTGCATGCAGGGCACAAGGTGGGAGAGGTCCCCCAGGTCCGTGGAGCCGGCGCTGACATACTGGGTGATGAAGGCGCTGTCGTCGCAGCCCAGATATTCCTCCACGTTCTCCCTGTACACCGCTGTCAGCTCCCGGCTGGAGTGGAGGGGGAGATAGCCGATCCGGTTCTGGATCTCCACCTTCCCGCCGATGGCCAGGGCGCCGGCTTTGAGGGCCCGGTCCACCTTTTTGGAGGCGTCCAGCATGGCGTCGATGGTGGCGCCCCGGACCATGATCTCCATGTCCGCCTCAGCGGGGACCGTGTTGACCATCTCGCCGCATCTGGTGATGATGGTGCTCACGCGGATCTTGTCCTCGTCCCGGAAGGTCTCCCGCAGGGCGTGGATGCCGCTGAGGGCCAGCTGAGCCATGTTCAGGGCGTTGATGCCCTCGGAGGGGGCGAAGCCCGCGTGGGAGGCCCGACCGATGAAGCGTACGCTCTTGCCGATAAAGCCGTCGCAGTCGGTATCCAGACAGCAGACAGCACCCTGCTTCGGAGGATTGATGAGATGGGCCTGCAGCACCATATCCACATCGTCCATGCCGCCCTGGTACAGGTACTCCTGCTTGCCGCCGTAGTAGTGGAGCTTGCCCTCCTTGATAAGGCCGGTGCGGTAGTCCGTATCCACGTACTCCTCCGCAGGGATGGCGACGAATTTGACGGCGCCGTCCAAGCTGGGGAGCACGCCGGACTGGACCAGACCCAAAGCGCAGCCGTAGAGGGCTGCCAGCTGGGCGTGGTGGCCGCAGGAGTGCATGTTGCCGTTGGCGTCACAGTCGGGGTGGTCCGGGCAGTTGAGGCTGTCCAGCTCCCCCATGACGGCCACCACCGGGCCGCCCTCCTGACCGGCCTTGGCGGAGCAGCCGGTGTAGGCGATATCCGCCTCCACCGTCAGGCCCAGGCTCTCAAAGGCCTCCTTCATCTTTTCCGTGGAGCGGAACTCGTGGAAGCCCATCTCCGGATGACGGTAGATGTCGTCAGCCAGCGCGAAAATCGCATCGCGGTTGCGGTCAATGGCCTCGCCGCACAGACGCTTCAATGTCTGCTTGTCCATTGCAATCACTCCGCCTCTGTCATGCTCATCATGCGGCGCATAACCTTTGCGCACTTGAGCACCTCATTGATATCCAGGGACTCCTCCACCGTGTGGACGTCCCGCATGCCGAGCCCCAGGATCACACTGCGGTAGCCATGGCCCGCCAGGATGTTGGCATCGCTGCCGCCGCCGATGACCATGCAGTTGGGGGTGATCCCCTCCTCCTCCATGGCCTTCACGGTCATCCGGACGAGATCGCTGTCCAGGGAGACGTTGAGGGTGGGGTAGGAGAGCTCGTGGCAGAAGTCCACCGTGGCGCCCATCTCCTCCGCCGCCTTCTGGCAGCACTGCTCCATGTAGGAAACCTCGCCGTGGAGGACCTCCATGCTGTGGGAGCGGATTTCAGCCGTGAAGGACACGCAGTCGGTGACCACGTTGGTGGCGCCGCCGCCCTCGATCCGGCCGATGTTGGAGGTTGTCTCCGGGGACAGACGGCCGATGTGCATCCGGCTGATGGCCTTGGCGGCGGCCACGATGGCATTGACCCCCTTCTCCGGCTCGATGCCGGCGTGGGCCTTTCTGCCGTGGAAGGTCACCTGGATGGCCTCCATAGCCGGGGCCTTGTAGGCGATGACGCCGGTATTGCCGGTGGCGTCCGGCACCACCAGATCCTTGCAGGGCAGCATGTCCAGATCCATGTGCTTGGTACCCTGCATGCTGATCTCCTCGGAGCAGGAGAACAC
>CALWYI010000007.1 GCA_944385715.1 uncultured Oscillospiraceae bacterium
TCCGGCACAAACCGGGAGGCGCAGAAGAGGAACACGTCGCAGTCGAAGAGGTGGTCGGTGTCCACCACCGTCACCGGCGGCAGGGCGTCGGGCGCTCCGGGAATGCCGATCTGGCCCAGCTCAAACTCCCACCGCTCCGGCACGTTGGGCCGCACGTCGCACAGGCCCAGGGAGGCGATCACGTCGCCCCCCATGAGGCGAAGGCCCATGGCCAGGGTGCTGCCCACGTCCCCCAGGGCCAGCAGGTTCACCCGGTACTTCTTCCCGGCGGGGAGGACGGTGGGAAAATCGTCTGTCAGCAGTTCCTTCCACCGGGGGTGGGCGGCATTCACCCCCCGGACCCGGCCCGCCGCCGCGGCGGCGCGGAGCTCCGGAGGGATGCCGGAGACGTCCGCCCCCCGGCAGAGGGCGGACACGTCCTCAGCGGCGGTAAAGAGGCCGCTGTCGGATACCGCGAAGGTCTCCCGGCCGGAGAGGGGCTCTCTCTGAAAGAGCCAGAAGATATCCCCTGTGTCCGGCAGGGCGGGCAGGGGGTCAAAGACCAGAGACGTATCGCTGGCCAGAATATGATTGTCACAGGAATAGTAGAACATACTGGTACCTCACAGTGCGCCGGGGAGCGGTCAGCCGCCGATGACGATGCGGACGCTGGCCTCCAGCCGCCGGAGCATTTCCATATCATTTTCCACATAGGAGGAGGGGGCCCGGCTGAGATCGTAGCTCATGCAGCCCCCCTTGTCGGGGCACAGGGGCAGGCTCACCGCCTCCCCCAGACGGCCCAGGGTCAGGTTCCGGGCGTAAAGGGCGCGGTAGGCGCTCTCCAGGGCCAGGAGGATGTCCCGGGCATTCTCCAGGCAGCACAGGCTCAGCCGGTAGGTGGAGCCGTCGGCGCAGTCCTCGGTGAAGTCCGGGGCGGCATAGGGGAAGATGCGGTTGATCCCCGGCAGGAGCCGCCCGGCGATGGGCTGGGGCCGGCGGACGGTGTCCCCGCCGATGAAGGGGTATAGGGTGGACTCCACAAAGCGCATGCGGAGGTTGGGGAGATAGTACACGCTGTCCACCGGGCAGCCCATCTGGGTCATGAGGTCCCGGCCCATGCCGGTGAGATAGCCCACCAGCACCTGGCGGATGGAGGTGCCGTTTTCCCGCAGGAGGGGGACGATCCGCTTGAGGCGTTTGCCGTCGTGGAGCATGTCGTCCACCAGGATGACGGGCCGGTCGAAGGCGTGGATGGTCCGGGCCTGGTCCTCCAGAGAGGCGTACTGGGGGTAGGCCTCGATGGTGAAGGCGCTGAGGTCCGGCTCGTAGACCTTGTCGGTGTGGAGGGTCTTGGTGACGGTGTTGGGCACCGCCACGCCCCGGAGGATATTGCCGAAGGGCACGCAGATGCAGGGACCCAGGGACCGGGGCTCCGTGGGCTCCGGGGGCACGCCGTTGCAGGCGGCGATGCGGTGGAGGAGCCGCCGGTGAGTCACGGCGGCGGAGATGGAGAGGACCAGGGAGCCGGGGTACAGGTGGGTGAGGGCCTTCTGCAGCCGCCGGTGGGCGGCGGCCATGGCAGCCATCACCCGGCTGTCCCCGGAGAGGGGCGGCTTGATGGTGGTCTCCACGTTGCGGGTGAGGACGATGGGCCGGTGCATATCCACCGCCAGCAGGTCCCGCCGCTGTCCCGCCGCCACCGGCAGGAAGCCCTGGAGGGTCAGCAGTCCCCCGGTCCAGGCGGGGACAGCTCCCTCCCGCAGGGGGCAGAACAGGGCATAGGACAGGTCCTGCCCCAGGCCCAGGGCCAGGACCTCCGTGAGGAGCAGCTGTCCCAGCTCCTCCTGGTTTTCCCGCCGGGGGATAAAGAGGCCGCTGATGATGAGGCAGCGGCCTCCGGCGTTCTGCCGGACCAGGCCGGACAGCTCCGCGCTGCCCAGCCGGGGATAGAGCTGCTGGGACTCGAGGCACTGGAAGGATGCAAAGCCCAGGACCTCCCCCTGCTCCCCCTGGCGCAGCAGGCACAGCCGGTCCCCGGCGCGGGAGAGGGCCTGCAGCAGCTCGGAGGCGCTCTGGGGATCGGGAATGAGACTGCGTACGGCCTCCTCGGCCTCCCCCAGGAGGGAGGCCGGCCAGGAGAAGGCCAGGCCCTCCCGCCGCAGCAGGGGCTTGTCCAGAGGCTCCCGGAGGTAGAGGCCGTGGCGGTAGATGAACTCCTGGGCCACGGGGTCGATGAGGTTGGCGATGTCCCGCCCCTCGTCGATGGCGTCCCGGATGCGGGTGGAGCTGATCTCCTCCAGGCGCTGGGGCAGCTGGAGCTGGGTGACGCTGCCGGTGATGGCGGCGCAGCAGGCCTCCGGCGCAGCGGCACGGTGGAAAATAACGTGGTCGAAGGAGTGGATGGAGCCGGGGACGGGGGCCTGACGGTAGGCGGAGGCCCCCGCCACCACGTCGCTGCCCGCCACCATGGCCACCGTGCGGCCGGGGAAGGCCTCCCGCAGGGCGGTGAGGGTCCGGGGGCTGGCGATATTCACCGGGAAGTTCTCCGGGAAGATGTGGACGTGGAACAGGTCCGCCACGGAGATGGCCGCCAGGCGGCGGCGGAGCCGGTGGGGCTGGGTCTTCTTGCTCCAGGAGAACTCGTCGATGGCCAGCATCACCTCGTACCCCAGGTCCAGAATGGCCTGGACGATGCCCTTGTGGGAGAGGGTGAAGGGGTCGAAGGTGCCGGGGAAGAAGGCGATGGGCCGGAGCTCCTCGAAGCGGAAGCCGCCGTAGAGGAGCTCCTGCTCCGTAAGGAAGCGGCACATGCGGCCTAGCAGGGCGCAGCGGTAGTAGAAGGTGAGCTCGTCGCCGGAGGACTCCCCGGTGAGGGCCAGGATCTTCTTGAGGGTCAGCCGGAAGGCCCGGCGCTTCTCGTGGCGGTCCAGCCTGGTGGAGCCGAACACCCGCAGGCCCAGCACGTACATGGCCTCCTGGCGCACCTCGCTGCGATAGCCCGCAAGGCCCTTAAGGAGCATGCCCAGGAGCCGCTCCCGCCGGGCGCGGTACACCGCGTCCTCCTCCGGGAAGCGCTCCCGGTAGCCGCCGTAGTTCTCGCATACCACGCCGATGGTGTCCAGAGCGGCGGACACCACCTGATCGTTGGAGGAGCAGAGGGACCGCTGCAGCTCCCCCAGCAGCTCATCCAGCTGGGCCGGCGGCAGCCACAGGCAGAACTGGCCCAGATAGCCGGGGATGTACTTGGAGAACTCCTGCTGGTCGATCTCGAGGCCCCGGGTAAGCTCCACGGCGATCTCGTTGCGCTCCCCGGCGGTGAGGAGGGGGGCCACCTGCAGCAGGGCGGCGCCGGCGGTGTGGCGCACCGTCACCCGGTCGCTGACCTTGATGAGGTTGGTGAGGTGGGTGGCGATGTGGAGCAGCTGCCGCCCGTCCCGGCGGGCGGAGTGCTCCAGCAGGCGGATGTTGGCCTCCTTGAGGATCCAGGGGGTGGCGGTCTTCAGGTTGTCCAGGAAGATGGCGGCGATCTCCTCCTCCGTCAGGGAGGGGGGCTCGCTGCCGCCCAGGTCGGAGAGAGCCAGCTCCCGCAGCAGGGCCAGGGACCGGCAGTCGGTGCAGGGCACCGCCTTGAGGGCGTGCTGGATGATGTCCCGGACGCTGAGCCGCCGGGCCAGGTAGTCCAGCAGCAGCACCGCCGCCGTGCGGACGGCGGGGTCTTTCCGCTGGGAGAGGGTCTGGGCGAAATCCAGGAGGTCGTACTGCTGCCGGGAGGAGCAGATCTCCAGGGGCAGAGCGGTGGCGGTCTCCAGGAGCTGGAAGGCCGCGCCGTCGTCCAGCCGCTCCGGGCGGCGGTAGTAGCGCAGGAGAGCGGTCATGAATTCGTCCCGGCGCTCCGGGTCGCACTTCTCCAGAAGGGCGTTGACCACCATCTTCAGGGTGAAGTTGATCCAGCGCTTGTGCTGGTCCATGAGCTTGTGGTCGGGGTGGATGATCTTTTCGAGATACAGCCGCCACTGGTCCATGTCGGTGACGGCGCGGCTGTCGGGCACGTAGTCCGCGGGCCGCTCCTTGGCGTAGCCCGCGTGGAAGCGGGCGATGATCTCCCCCATGATGGCCGCCGCCTGGCGGCGGATGTCGCCCTCCCGGTGCATCAGCAGCTCGTAGAGGAAGGCGAGGGTCTGGACCTTCTGGGGGATGCTCAGGTAGACGCTGTAGGACGCGAAGACCCCCAGCCGGGCCCGCAGCCGCTTCCAGCTGGTCTCCCCCCGGGCCTGCTCCAGGAAGGCGGCGAAGCTGCGCTGGTCGGTGAGCCGGGCCATGAGGGCGATGTTGTGGGCCACGCCCCGGCCCTTGAGAATCGCCACCGCCTCCTCGGGGCCCATGAGGGCCACGTCCTTGGCGGGGGGCGGCGGGGCGAACCGGCCGGAGAGGGTGGTGTCCACCCCCAGGGAGAGCATGTAGTTTTCAAAGTCCCGGAGCTTGGCGTAGACGAAGGTGTAGCGCCTGCGCTTGGCGTCGGTGACGTTGTCCAGCTTGGAGAGGATCACGTCGAAGGCCTCGGTGAGGGTGGAGATCCGGGTGATCTCCCGGCCGTCCTTCCCCCGCTCCTGCTTCACCCGGAAGTCGGCGTAGATGAGGATCAGGGACTCCACGGACAGATAGTCCAGCTCCAGGTCCCACACGGAGTGGTTGCCCGCCACGTAGCCGATGTCCGCCATGTGGCGGCGGCGGAACCACAGGTCCGTGTAGTGGTAGTGGAGGTAGGGCACCCGCTCGCCGGGGCGGCAGCCGAACTTGCCGATGTCGTGGCCGGCCGCCGCCGCGGACACCAGGGCCAGGTCCACGTTCACCCCCGCCCGCCGGAGATCCCTGGCCACGGACACCGCCACGAAGTGGACTCCGGCGATGTGCTCCAGGGTGCGGAAGGGGGTGGCCTCCAGGCCCAGACGCATCATCTCATAGAGGTACTCCCGCCGGCAGCTGCGGCAGAACTGCCGGAAGCTGTCCAGGTGGGGGCTGTCGGCCACCTCGTCCTCCGCCGGCAGGGCCAGATCCCACAGGGGCTCCGGCGGCAGGAGGTCCCGCTCCGCGTCCAGGAGCACCTGGAGCAGGGACAGGAAGAAGACCGCCCCGGCCCCGTGGCGCTTCCGCCGCTCCTCCGCCTGGGGATCGGGGAACATGGTCCCCCGGGCGAAGTCGTAGGTGAAGAGGAGCCAGCCCTCCTCCGGCTCCGGGGAGAGCAGGAGCAGGTCCTCCCGGCAGAGCGCCAGCACGTCGGCGCAGCGCAGGCGGCTGCCGTTATACAGGGGGGCGAAGCGCTGGATGTAGTTTTGCTCCTCCAGCAGCCGGGAGAGGGCCTCCCGGCGCCCCTCCATCCACAGGGCGGCGGGGCGGGTGGTGAGGCGGCGCAGGAGGCTGGCGTTCATCTGACGGACCCGTTTTCGGTTCATGGCGGCTGGCTCCTTTCCGGCGGAAAATCGTCTTTGCTGTTATTATGCACCAACCGGCCCTGCCGCGCAAGAAAGAGTTGGGGCAAAGGGGGCCAACGCGGCCCTTTTTCCCCGGGACCCAGGTTAAATCCGGGGCCGTTTCCGGCCCCGCCGCCCTGAAATGCGCCCCACCAACAGTTTACATTCAGGCATATTCACGGGGAATTGTTCGTAAAATAGGAGTGGTTCCGGTAAAAATGCCGGTGTTTTACAAAAATTGCTGATTTTACGTTGATTTAACAGGACTGGGGTTTCTGATTTTACGGGCCTTGGATATGCTGAAACCGTTCCGAAGGACAGGACAATGAAAACATGGAAAGGATCATTCAGTATGAAAAAGTTTCTTGCACTTCTGATGGCCGCCACTCTGATGATGGCCGTCCTGGCCGGCTGCGGCGGCACCAATAACGGTGGCAGCAACGCCGGCAACACCAATAACACCACCGCCAACAATACCGCCGACAGCGGCGCTGCGGACAGCACCGGCGACACCGCCGCTCTCTCCGGCACCGTGAATACCGACGGCTCCACCTCCATGAAGGACGTCATGGGCGTGCTCACCGAGACCTACCGGGATGTTCAGCCCGACGTCCCCCGCAACCACTCCGGCGCCGGCTCCGGCGCGGGCACCGGGGCCGGTCTGGCCGGCACCGTGGACATCGGTCTGAGCAGCCGGGCCCTGAAGCCCGAGGAGGAGGAGAAGGGCGCCGTGGGCCACACCGTGGCGCTGGACGGCGTGGCCATCGTGGTCAACCCCGCCAATGGCGTGGAGGACCTGACGGTGGAGCAGATCGCCCAGATCTTCACCGGTGAGATCACCAACTGGAGCGAGCTGGGCGGCGAGGACGCTGCCATCGCGGTCCTGGGCCGTGAGGACGGTTCCGGCACCCGCAGCGCCTTCGAGGAGATCGTGGGCGTGGACGGCGCGTGCAAGTACACCAACGAGTACAGCTCCACCGGCGACGTCATCGGCAACGTGGCCTCCAACCCCAACGCCATCGGCTACGCCTCCCTGTCCGCTGTGGATGACACCGTGAAGGCCGTGAAGGTGGGCGGCATCGAGTGCTCCGAGGCCACCATCAAGGACGGCTCCTACGAGATCCAGCGCCCCTTCCTCATGGTCACCCTGGAAGGCGCCGAGCTCTCCGCCGCCGCTGAGGACTTCCTCCGCTACGCCACCAGCGCGGATGTGGCCGAGTACATCGCCGCCGCCGGCGCCGTGGCCCCCTGACCCTGACATCTGACTGAGATCTGCAGGCAAGACACGCCCGGCAACGGACGTGTCTTGCCCTGTCGGGATTCTCTTGAAAGGCTGGTTTGATCCTATGAAAGACGCGCAACATCTGACGCTGCCCCGGGAGGGGACCGGCGCATCCGCCCCCGGGAGCGGCGCGCCCCGGCGGAAGCTGAATCGGGGACTGCGGAAGGCCGAGGTGGTCATGCAGGGCATTTTCCTGGTCTGCGGCCTCATCGCGGTGGCCTTCGTGCTGCTCATCAGCATCTACCTCATTATCTCCGGCATCCCGGCCATCCGGGAGGTGGGTCTGCTGAACTTCCTCTTCGGGGACACCTGGTCCGCCCGGAATGACCAGTACGGCATTCTGGCCATGATATTGACCTCTGTATACGGTACCGCCGGCGCCATCGTCATCGGCGTGCCCGTGGGCTTTCTCACCGCTGTGTTCCTGGCCAAGGTGGCTCCCGCCTGGCTGGTGCGGCTGATCCGCCCCGCCGTGGAGCTGCTGGCGGGCATCCCCTCCGTGGTCTACGGCCTGGTGGGCATGATGGTGCTGGTGCCCTGGATCCGCACCACCTTTAACCTCCCCGCCGGCGACAGCCTCTTTGCCGCCATCATCGTCCTGGCGGTGATGATCCTGCCCTCCATCATCTCCGTGTCGGAGACCGCCCTCCAGGCGGTGCCCAGGGAGTACGAGGAGGCCAGCCTCGCCCTGGGGGCCACGGAGCTGGAGACCTACTTCCGGGTCAGCGTCCCCGCCGCCAAAAGCGGCATCGCCGCGGCGGTGGTGCTGGGCATCGGCCGGGCCATCGGCGAGGCCATGGCCATCATCATGGTGGCGGGCAACGTGGCCAACATGCCCTCTATTTTCCAGAGCGTCCGGTTCCTCACCACCGGCATCGCCGTGGAGATGAACTACGCCAGCCCCGGCTCCCTCCAGCGCAACGCCCTCTACTCCATCGGCCTTGTGCTGTTCCTCTTCATCATGCTCATCAATGTGGTGCTCAACGTGGTGCTCAAGCGGGAAAAGGAGAATTGATATGGAACACAAAAACAGCCTCTCCCCCAGCCGCCGGGCCTATGAGCTCACCATGCGCGCCCTCCTCTATCTGAGCGCCTTTGCCACCTGCGCCCTGCTGCTGTTCGTCATCGGCTATATCTGCGTCAGGGGCGTTCCGGGGATCTCCTGGCAGTTCCTCACCACCGAGGAGAGCGTCCTGAACGATACAGTGGGTATATTGCCCGCCATTTATAACACCCTGTATGTGATTTTCGTGTCCCTCATCATCGTGCTGCCCCTGGGGGTGGGGGCGGCCATCTATCTGACGGAGTACGCCAAAAACCGCCGCCTGGTGGCGGCCATCGAGTTTGCCACCGAGACCCTGGCGGGCATCCCCTCCATCATCTACGCCCTGGTGGGCGTGATCATCTTCTGTACCGCCCTGGGCCTTGAAAAGACCCTGATGGCGGGCTCCCTGACCCTGGTGATCATGACGCTGCCCACCATCATCCGCACCACCCAGGAGAGCCTCAAGACGGTGCCCCAATCCTACCGGGAGGGGTCCCTGGGCCTTGGCAGCGGCAAGTGGCACATGATCCGCACGGTGGTGCTGCCCTCCAGCGTGGACGGCATCGTCACCGGCTGCATCCTGGCGGTGGGCCGTATCGTGGGCGAGAGCGCGGTGCTGATGTACACCGCGGGGCTCAGCACCGCCATGCAGGACTTCTCCGGCATCCACGAGATCATGAAGAGCTCCGGCGCCACCCTCACCGTGGCCCTGTACGTCTACGCCAAGGAGAACGCCAACTTTGCCGTGGCCTTCTCCATCGCCACCATCCTCCTGGGGATCACCGTCCTCATCAACCTGGCGGCATCCTATGCCGGCAAGAAGCTCAAGCGGGGCTGAGACCGGCGCTACAACAGAAAAGGAGCAGAGAAAAAATGGGAGAAACCACCATTTTACAGTCTAACAATCTGGACTTGTTCTACGGCGACCACCAGGCGCTCAGGGGCATCTCCATGGATATACCGGAAAAGCAGATCACCGCCCTCATCGGGCCCTCCGGCTGCGGCAAGTCCACCTTCATGAAGACCATCAACCGCATGAACGACCTGGTGCCCGGCGTGACCATCAAGGGCCAGATGCTGTACCGGGACCAGGATATCTACGCCCCGGAGGTGGACGTGACGTGGCTGCGCAAGCGCATCGGCATGGTGTTCCAGAAGCCCAACCCCTTCCCCATGTCCATCTACGACAACGTGGCCTACGGCCCCCGGACCCACGGGGTACGCAACCGGGTGAAGCTGGATGAGCTGGTGGAGGAGTCCCTCCGCGCCGCCGCCATCTGGGACGAGGTGAAGGACCGGCTGAAGAAGAGCGCCCTGGGCCTCTCCGGCGGCCAGCAGCAGAGGCTGTGCATCGCCCGGGCCCTGGCGGTAAAGCCGGAGGTCCTTCTCATGGACGAGGCCACCTCCGCCCTGGACCCCATCTCCACCTCCAAGATCGAGGATCTGGCTGCGGAGCTCAAGGAGCGCTATACCATCGTCATGGTCACCCACAACATGCAGCAGGCCGCCCGGATCTCCGACAAGACCGCCTTCTTCCTCCTGGGGGAGCTGGTGGAGTTCGGCGACACGGAGCAGCTGTTCTCCATGCCCCGGGACAAACGGACCGAGGACTACATTACCGGGAGGTTCGGATAAATGCGCAACAAATTCGACCTGCAGCTCCAGCAGCTGCACCTGGAGCTCATCAAAATGGGGGCCCTGTGCGAGGAGGCCATCTCCGCCGGGGTCAAGGCCCTGCTGGACGGCGACCGGGCCATGGCGGAGAAGGCCATGCAGCGGGAGCGGGACATCGACCAGAAGGAGCGGGACGTGGAGGGCCTGTGCATGAAGCTGCTGCTCCAGCAGCAGCCGGTGGCCCGGGACCTTAGGACCATCTCCTCCGCTTTGAAGATGATCTCCGACATGGAGCGCATCGGCGACCAGGCGGCGGATATCGCGGAGATCACCCGCCATATCGGCAGCGTGCAGCTGCCCGCCCGCAGCCCCATCGGCGAGATGGCCCGCGCCGCGGTGAAGATGGTCACCGACAGCGTGGAGTCCTTCGTCAAGGGGGATTTGCATATGGCCCGGGGTGTGATACAATATGATGATGTGGTGGATCAGCTCTTCAACGACGTGAAGGCGGAGCTCACCGCCCTCATCCGCGCCGACAGCGACAGCGCGGAGCTGGCTCTGGACCTCATGATGGTGGCCAAGTACCTCGAGCGCATCGGCGACCACGCCGTAAATGTCGGGGAATGGGTGGCCTTCTCCATCACCGGCGTCCACGAGTCCGGGGACTGATTTTACAGGAGGAGGAATCCGGGACGGGGCAAAGGGCCTGTCCCGGCAGACCGATATGATCTATTTTGTGGAAGACGACAACAGCATCCGCAAGCTGGTGCTCTACTCCCTCACCAGCGCCGGACTGGAGGCGGAGGGCTTCGCCCATCCCAACGAGTTCTGGGCGGCCATGAACCGGCAGATCCCCCAGGTGGTGCTGCTGGACATCATGCTGCCGGAGGAGGACGGCATCTCCATCCTCAAAAAGCTCCGCGCCGACGGCCGGACCCGCCGCATCCAGGTGATCCTGCTTACCGCCAAGGGCAGCGAGTACGACAAGGTGGTGGGTCTGGACGCGGGGGCTGACGACTATGTGTCCAAGCCCTTCGGCATGATGGAGCTGATGGCCCGGGTCCGCTCGGCCCTGCGCCGGGCGGGGGACGACGCCTCCGCTCCCCCGGCCTATACCCTGGGCAGCCTCATGGTGGACCCCGGCCGCCACCTTGTCCAGGTGGACGGGGAGAACGTATCTTTGACCCTCAAGGAGTTCCAGGTGCTGTGCCTGCTGCTGGAGCACCGGGACACGGTGTTCACCCGGGACCAGCTCCTCAACGCCATCTGGGGCTACGACTTCGACGGCGCCAGCCGCACCGTGGACGTCCACATCCGCACCCTCCGCCAGAAGCTGGGGGAGGCCGGCGGCTGCATCCAGACCATCCGGGGCATCGGCTACAAGATCGGAGGCACCCCATGACAAAAAAGATTTTCCGCACCATTCTGGCGGTGGGCATCGTCATTATCCTGCTGAGCACGGTGCTGTTCTGCACGGTGCTGCTGCGGCACTACACCACCCGGGTCTTCGACGAGCTGGAGATGGAGGCGGTACTGGCTGCCCAGGGCGTGGAGCTGGAGGGGACGGCCTACCTGGAGGGCCTCCATCCGGACAACCGCATCACCTGGATCTCCGGCGACGGCAGCGTCCTCTACGACTCCCAGGCGGACCCTGGCTCCATGGAGAACCACCTCCAGCGGGAGGAGGTCCAGGAGGCCCTCTCCGGCAAGGTGGGGGAAGCCACCCGCTACTCCGACACCCTGGCTACTAAGACCCTGTATGTAGCCCTGCCCCTTTCCGACGGCAGCGTGCTGCGGGTGGCCAGCGACCAGAGCTCGGTAATGTCCCTGGTGCTGGAGCTGATCCCCTCCCTGCTGGTGGTACTGGCACTGACCATCGCCCTGGGGGCCTTTCTGGCCTACCGGCTGTCCCGGGCCATCATTCGGCCCATTCTGTCCCTGGATCTCACCCATCCGGAGGACTGCGACACCTACGAGGAGCTGACCCCCCTGCTGCGGCGGATCCATACCCAGAGCGAGACCATCCAGAGACAGATGGAGGAGCTGGAGCAGCAGCGCTCCGAGTTTACCGCTATCACCGAGAACATGAGCGAGGGATTCCTCCTTATGGACAGCCGCACCAACCTCCTCTCCTGCAACTCCAGCGCCCTGCGGCTGCTGGACGCGCCGGAGGCCAAGGCGGGCGAGAGCGTATTGAATCTGAACCGGACGGAGGCATTCCGCCGGGTGGTGGACGAGGCCCTGCAGGGCCAGCACAGCGAGGCCCTGCTGGAGCGGGAGGACAAGTGCTATCAGCTCCTGGCCAACTGCGTCAAGCGGGATGACCAGGTGGTGGGAGCGGTGATTGCTATTCTGGACGTCACCGAGCGGGAGAGCCGGGAGGCCCTCCGCCGGGAGTTCACCGCCAACGTGTCCCACGAGCTGAAAACACCCCTTACCTCCATCTCCGGCTTCGCGGAGCTGATGAAGGCCGGCGCGGTGCCGCCGGAGACGGTGCCGGAGTTTGCCGGGGACATCTACCGGGAGGCCCAGCGGCTCATCACCCTGGTGGAGGACATTATCCACCTCAGCCAGCTGGACGAGGGCATGGCCCCCATGGAGCGGGGCCAGGTAGATCTCTTCGGCGTGGTGCGGGACGTGGTCCAGCGGCTGACCCCTGCCGCGGAGAAGGCCGGCGTCACCATCACCCTCACCGGCGGGGAGACCATGGTGGAGGGCGTGCGCCAGGTGCTGGACGAGATGGCGGCCAATCTGGTGGACAACGCCGTCAAGTACAACCGCCCCGGCGGCAGCGTGGCTGTCGCCGTGGAGATGGCGGAGGGCAAGCCCCGGCTCACCGTCCGGGACACCGGCATCGGCATCCCCGCCGTCCACCAGGAGCGGGTGTTCGAGCGGTTCTACCGGGTGGACAAGAGCCACTCCAAGGAGGTGGGCGGAACAGGCCTGGGCCTCTCCATCGTCAAGCACGCCGCCGCCTACCACAACGCCTCCGTCACCCTGGAGAGCACCGAGGGCGTGGGCACCACCGTCACCGTCCAGTGGCGGTGAGCGGACATACCTGGTCTATCAAACGCCAGAAGGGCCGTCCGGCCGGTGCCGGACGGCCCTTTTTCTGCCAATTTCCGAAAACCTCTTGACTGTGAACCCACTTCACCCCTTATAATCGGCAGTAAGAAAGCAGAAAGGGAGGGTCAATCATGACCATCCGTGAGATCGAGGAACAGCTGGGCATCCCCCGGGCCACCGTGCGCTACTACGAGCGGGAGGGCCTTCTCGCCCCCGCCCGGGGCGGCAACAACTACCGGGACTATACGGAGGAGGACCGGAACACTCTGGAGAAGATCTGTCTCCTCCGGCGGCTGGACATGCCCCTGGACACCATCAAAGCGGTGCAGCGGGGAGAGGTGCCCCTCCGGGAGGCCCTGGAGCGCCAGGAGAAGCTGCTGGAGGACAGCGCGGAGCGCCAGCGGCAGGCCACGGAGCTGTGCCGCACCCTCCTCCGGGACGGGGCCACCTACCCGGAGCTGGACGCCGGGCGGTACCGGGAGGAACCGGCCCTGCCGCCGGGATCCGCCGCCACCGCCGGGGAGAGCGCCGCTCCCCCGCCGCAGCCGCCCGCCCCTTCCCTGTCCAAGCCCTGGCTCCGGGAGCCGCCGCCCCTGCCGGAGGGGGCGGTGAAGGCATTCAACCCCTGGCAGCGGTTCTGGGCCAGAACCCTGGACCTGGCGCTGGCGGATCTGGCGGTGATGACGGTGCTGTCCCTGGTATTTCACGTCAGCGTCATCACCAACGACTCCACCCTGTTCAGCGCCGGTACAACGATCCTTGCCTGGCTGGTGGTGCTTGCGGCGGAGCCTCTCCTCCTGTCCACCTGGGGGAACACTCCGGGCAAGTGGCTGCTGGGGCTGAAGCTGGAGGACTACTTCGGAGGCAAGCTCACCTGGTGGGAAGGCTTTTCCCGCTGCTGCGGGGTGCTGACGGAGGGCTTCGGCCTCCATATCCCCATCTACAGCCTGTGGCGGCACTGGAAATGCTACAAGGCCTGCCGGGACTACCAGCCCCTGGACTACGACAGCGGGAACCGCTACTACAGCCGGGTGGGGGACCGCTGGCACTGGCGGGCTGTGGGGGCGATCCTGGTGTCTCTTGTGCTGATGGCAGCGGCTGTCCTGGTGAGCTTCCGGGCCATCCTGCCCCCCCGCCGGGGAGAGCTGACCCGGAAGGAGTTTTACGACAACGTCTCCGCCCTCTCCACCAACGACTACTGGAGCCAATATGCTCTGGACAGCGGCGCCATGTGGATCGACGAGGAGGGGTATCTCCTCTATGACAAGCAGAACCGTTACACCGAGGACAGCCAGGGTCGGGTGATCGGCTACGGAGACCGGATGGAGGACGCGCCTCTCTATACCCTGGAGACCGACGGAAACGGCCATGTCACCGCAGTGGATATTGACTGGCGGCGGGAGCTGCGGGCGGGAGGCATTTTCCTCCCGGCCCAGCGGTCCCTGCTGGCCGCGGTGACGGCCCTGGGCAGCCGGGAGGGGGCTTTCGCCCTGGCGAGCAGCCCCATTCCCGCGGCCCTGACCACCTGGAATCTGGCCCAGCTGTCCAACGGCCAGCCCCTGACGCTGGAGGACGGCGGGTGGACCATGACGGCCTGCCTCTCCTGGGAGGACTGTTCTGTCACCGCCATTGGTATGGTAGTGCTGGAGGAGGACGCGGAGGAGGGGACCTGCCGGTTTACCCTCCGGCTGGAGAAAACCGGATAATTGATCGGGGAGGGGCTTACGGTCCCTCCCCTCTTTGCCGGAGGCTGCGCCCCTGCAGGGCTGATGTGCCCGTCGCCGGGCGGGCGGGAACGCGGCGGGGCCTGCCTGGCCCCGGACCTCGGATGCGTCCGAAGCAGGCCGCTTCGGAACAGGCTTCCGGGGGCTGCGCGCTCCCGGGCCCCGGGGTACTTTTCCCTCGCCGGAAAAGTACCCAAAAGGGCGCCAGGGAGACCCTGGACCCCTTTGTTTGCCCAATCGGTCGGTATCAAAGGAGATACCCGGGTGCCACTGAAATACCGTTGGGCCTCCGGCTCCTTCGTAATCGGTGCGGTGGGTCACGCACTTCGCCTGACGGCCCCGCAGCGTTAAGCAAACATGCCGGTGGCATGTTTGCAGCGTAGGCCGCAGCGGCCATGCCGCGAGGAGACCGCGCTGAGGGGAAGAATCGGCTTGCTTCCCAAAGAAGCAGGCAATTTGTCGCAGAAAAAAGATTCGCTTCGCCCTTTAACAGGGCGACAGCCGAAGCCGGACACGCAACCCGGCAGAGATCAGATGCCAAAGAATTTAGTTCAGTGGCAACGTGGCGGCAAATCACATCTAGACCGATTAGACAAATAAAAGGGGTCCGGGTCTCCCGGCGCTTTTTTGGTGACTTTTTGTGCGTACAAAAAGTTACCCGGGGTTCGGGGCGGGGAGCCCCGGAAGGCTGAGGCCGCTTCTGGCCTATTCGGAAGCAACCGGGGTGCGGGGAGGTAGCCCTTAGAAGTCTGTTCCGAAGCGGCTGTTCACCCCTCAACATCTACTTATCATAAATTATTTAATGATTATCATTAAAAACTTATTGACAAATATATATACCCCTGCTATACTGCCGGTAGATGACAGAGGGGAGGCGTTCAGGATGAACGAGAGCAACAGGGAGCTGCTGCGGCTGCGAAAATGGGCCCACGGGCTCTTTGTCCTTCTGGTAGTACTGCTGTTGGCCAAGGTCCTGTGGGAGAGTGTTAACTTCGCCTTTTATGTAAGGAACACCATGGAAAATGACCCCTCCGCCATGCAGCTGGGGCCAATGGATATCCCGATGGCGGCAGTAGTACTGGCGTACCGGATCGGGATGGCGGCGGTGGCCTTGATGATCCTGCGCTCCCTGTGGACGGAGGAGACGCCCTTCCTGATGAAGATTGTCCGGCGGATGAAGGCCCTGGCCCTGGTGTTGGCCCTCTACGAGCCCTGCCTGCGGCTGCTGATCTATTGGCAGGTGCGCGTCACCGGGGCGACCAACGTCAACTGGGGCGCTGCGCCTGGAGTTCTCCTGCCTGCGGCGGCGGTGGTCTACTGCCTGGCCCTGGTGTTCCAGTACGGCGTGATCCTCCAGACCCAGGCCGACGAGACGCTGTGAGGGAGGGAGCACCATGCCGATCATACTGCGCCTGGACCGGGTCATGGCGGACCGGAAGATCTCCCTCAACCATCTGGCGGAGCAGGTGGGCATCTCCAATGTGAACCTCTCCAAGATCAAGACGGGCAGGATCAGCGCCATCCGCTTTTCCACCCTGGAGGCCATCTGCGACGCGCTGGACTGCCAGCCGGGGGACATCCTGGAGTTCCGGCGGGAGGAGGGAACGGACTGATCTTCCGCCGCCGGGACGGCCTGCCCGGGCAAAAAAAGCAAAATTCCCCCTTGCCAAGGGGAAAAAACTGTGTTATGGTGTATGCATCACGATAGAGGTTGCGGACGCGAAGAACCGGAGGGAGCCGGCGGGCTGGGAACTCCGGGGAGGCAGATCCGCCGAATTCCGCCGCCGGGCGCGGCTGCGGGATGGGGACGGGGAGAACATCTCCGCCACTGTCCGCGGGAGAATTCCCGCGGTTGCGCTATCTGCTTACGATGCCATCGCTGTGCAAAGTCGGTAGGGAGCGCCTGCCGGCTTTTTTTATTGGAAAGCGCCGGCAGATGCCGCATATCGTCCAAAACATTTTTCAGGAGGAACGAACATGGACATCCGCAATCTCAAGGGCTCCATCGTGGCCCTCATCACTCCCTTCAACGCCGACGGCAGCGTGAATTTCGACAAGCTCCGGGAACTGGTGGAGTGGCACATCGAGAACAAGACCGACGCCATTCTGACTCTGGGCACCACCGGCGAGAGCTCCACCATGACCCACGAGGAGGACGACGCTGCCCTACGCTCCGTCATCGAGGCGGCGGCGGGCCGGGTGCCGGTGATCGCCGGCACCGGCTCCAACAGCACTGAGACCATGCTGGAGAAGAGTCTCCGGGCGGAGAAGCTGGGGGCCGACGGCCTGCTTCTCATCACCCCCTACTACAACAAGGCCAACGCCGAGGGCATGTACCGCCACTTTGTCACCGTGGCCGACGCGGTGAACATCCCCTGCATCCTCTACAACGTCCCCGGCCGTACCGGCTGCGCCATCTCCGTGGAGAACGTGGAGCGCCTTTCCAAGCACCCCAACCTCTGCGGCATCAAGGAGGCCAGCGGCGATATGTCCTATGCCATGAAGATCGCCCATTGCATCGGCCCCGACTTCGCCCTCTGGTCCGGCAACGATGACATCACCATCCCCCTCCTCTCCATCGGCGGCAGCGGCGTCATCTCCGTGTGGGCCAACGTCATGCCCCGGGAGGTCCACGACATGGTCATGGACTACCTGGAGGGCCGCCGGGAGCAGGCGGCGGCCACGGCGGTGAAGTATCTGCCCCTGGCCAACGGCCTCTTCATGGAGGTCAACCCCATCCCCGTCAAGACCGCCCTAAATATGATGGGCAAGGAGGTAGGCCCCTTCCGTCTGCCTCTCTATGAGATGACCCAGGCCCACCAGGCACAGCTGTGGCAGCTGCTCCAGCAGGCGGGGGTGATCGCGTGAGGATCGTACTGGTAGGCCACGGCCGCATGGGCCGTCTCATCGAGCAGACCGCCCTGGCCGCCGGCGACGAGATCGCCGCCGTGGTGGATATCGACAACATCTCCGACCTGGAGACGCTGGGAAAGGTGGCCGACGTGGTCATGGACTTCTCCAACCCCGCCGCCCTGCCGGCGGTGGCGGCCTACGTCCGCCGCACCGGCACCGCTCTCCTCTCCGGCACCACCGGCTGCACCGCCTCCGACATGGCGGTGTTCACCCAGCTGGGCCAGTACGCCCCGGTGATGCACAGCGCCAACTACTCCGTGGGCGTGGCGGTGTTCCGCCGGGTGCTGGAGCAGATCAGCGGCGTGCTGAAGCCGGACTTTGACATCGAGATCGTGGAGACCCACCACAATCAGAAGGTGGACGCCCCCAGCGGCACGGCAAAGCTGCTGTTGGACGCCATTGACCCGGACCACGAGTACACCCCGGTGTATGGCCGTCAGGGCAACTGCGGCAAGCGCTCCCCCAAGGAGATCGGCGTCCACGCCCTCCGGGGCGGCACCGAGGCCGGTACCCATACCGTCAGCTTCTTCGGCGTGGACGAGGTCTTTGAGATCACCCACCGGGCCACTTCCCGGCAGATCTTCGTCAACGGGGCCCTGCACATGGCCCGGAAGCTGTATCGGATGCCCAAGGGCCGCTACGATCTGCAGGATATCTTATTTGGAGGAAAGTAATGAACGCACAGGAGATCATCGCCTACATTGCCGCCGCGGAGAAAAAGACCCCGGTGAAGGTATATATCAATGAGATTACCCCCATCGACTACGGTGAGGCCACCGTGTTCGGTGAGGGCCACAGCAAGGTGGTATTCGGGGACTGGCGGCAGCTGGGGCCCATTCTCACCGCCAACGCCGGCAGCATTGCCGACCTGGTGGTGGAAAATGACCGGCGCAACAGCGCCATTCCCCTGCTGGATATGAAGGGCATCAACGCCCGCATCGAGCCCGGCGCCATTATCCGGGAGCAGGTGGAGATCGGCGACAACGCGGTTATCATGATGGGCGCGGTGATCAACATCGGCGCCGTTATCGGCCCGGGCACCATGATCGACATGGGGGCCATCCTGGGGGGACGGGCCACCGTGGGCAAAAACTGCCACATCGGCGCCGGAGCCGTCCTGGCCGGGGTCATCGAGCCCGCCAGCGCTACCCCCGTCATCGTGGAGGACGGCGTGCTGGTGGGGGCCAACGCCGTGGTCATCGAGGGCGTCCACGTGGGCAAGGGCGCGGTGGTGGCCGCCGGGGCGGTGGTCATCGAGGACGTGCCGGAGAACGCGGTGGTGGCGGGCTGCCCCGCCCGGGTCATCAAGATGAAGGACGCGGGCACCACCCAGAAGACCGCCCTGGAGGCGGCCCTCAGGACTCTGTAAGATATGATCCACCCGGGAGCGGGAGAGGAGGTTCCTCTCCCGCTCCTCTTTTTTGCCGGGGAAAAAGCCCCCTTGCCTGCGGAAGGGGAATCCGGTATAATGCGGATAGATTGGATGAAAAGGCCGTATGGAGAAAACTGTATGAAGATACTCATAACCACAGACTGGTACGCCCCGGTGGTCAACGGCGTGGTGGTGTCGGTGCTGCTGCTGCAGCGGGAGCTGGAGCAGCTGGGCCATGAGGTGCGGGTGGTGACATTGGCGCCGGGCCTCCGGTCCTTCCGGAAGGGGTCCATCTACTATATCGGCTCCGTGAGCGCCGGGAAGATCTACCCCGGGGCCCGGCTGCGGCTGCGCCGGTCCAGGGCCCTGCTGCGGCAGCTGGAGGAGTGGGGGCCGGACATCGTCCACTCCCAGTGCGAGTTCAGCACCCTCCGGGTGGCCTTGGCCATTGCCCGCCGGATGGACGTGCCGGTGGTCCACACCTACCACACGGTATATGAGGACTACACCCACTACCTGCCCATCGGCAAGCGGACAGGCAAGCTGGTGGCCACCACCCTGTCCCGGCGGGTGTGCCGGCGGGTGGCCTGCGTGGTGGTGCCCAGCGGAAAGGTGGAGCGGCTGCTGCGGTCCTACGGGGTGTCCCGGCGGATTGAGGTGATCCCCACGGGCATCGACCTGAGGGCCTATCGCCAGGCCCCGGACCCCAGAGTCCAGGAGGCCCTGCGGCGGAAGCTGGGGATCCCCAGGGGGAAGCTGGTGCTGCTCTACCTGGGCCGCATGGCCAAGGAAAAGGGATTGGAGGAGCTGATGGACCATCTGGCCCGGGCGGGCCGGAAGGATGCGGTGGTGCTGCTGGTGGGGGACGGCCCGGACCGGGAGGAGGTCCTCGCCTGCGCCAAAGAGAAAAAGGTACCGGTGATCTTCGCCGGCATGGTGCCCCACAGCGAGGTGCCCAATTATTACCGGCTGGGGGACATTTTTGTCACCGCCTCCACCAGTGAGACCCAGGGCCTCACCTACTTCGAGGCCCTGGCGGCGGGTTTGCCGGTACTCTGCCGGAAGGACCCCTGCCTGGAGGGGGTCATCGAGAACGGAGTCAATGGTTGGCAGTATGAGACTGGAGAGGCTTTTTGCCTCCATTTGGCGCAGTTCTGTGGGGATAAGGCCCTGCGGGAGCGGATGGCCCAGGCCGCGGAGGAGACGGCAGACCGGTTCTCTGCCGAGGCCTTCGGCCGCGCGGCGGAGGCGCTGTACCGCTCGGTGCTGGAACAGGAAGATGAGGCGGTGGGCTGCCGGTAATCCCGGCGGCCCACCGGGCTTTTACAAATCGTTCATGCAAAGTTAACAAATTTATCCATTGCATTTTGTCAGAAATGTGATATACTAAGAGCGTACAAAAGAAGAAAGGAAGTGATAGCGAACATGGCATATCGGTTCACCGGCATCGATGTAGACGACATGATCTACGGCGACAGCGACAGCGTCATCAGCGAGCGGTAATAAACCCCGGCGGAAGGTAGTCCACGCTATATAGCGTGGGTTTTCTTTTTTATTGAGGAAGTTTCGCCGGGGGCAGACCCGGCTTTTGATATGCGCCTGGCCCTGCGGCAAGGTGCCCGCGAAAATGCCGTATCCGGCAGCTTGTGCCGGAGATGTCCCCAGCGCCTCCCGGAACCTGCAGAGGGTTTCCGGGGGGCTTTTGCGTCCAGAGGAAAAACGCGCCGGACGGGAAGTTCCCGTCCGGCGCGTTTTGTGCTTTCGTTCCTTGCCCGCTCAGCCCCACAGGGCGGAGAGCATGGGCACCATCTGCTTTTTCCGGGACATGACCTTGGGCAGGAAGGCCTCGTGGTCCTTTATCTCCACGTTGAAGGCCTGGCGGAAGGTGTCCTCGCCGCCAAGGCACAGGATCTTGCTGCCCTCCAGCAGCACGTCGGTGAGCATGAGGATCATCATGCTGTAGCCGTGCTCCGCCTTGGCCTTGGCCATGAGCTCCAGAAACTGCTCCTTCCGCTGGAGCTGGCGGTCGGAGTCCACGCAGGTGATCTGGCTGATGCCGAAGTCGTGGCCGGCGATGTGGAACTCCTTGAAGTCGCTGAAGAGCAGCTCCTCCACCGGCTTGTCCTCCGGGGCGGAGGCGGAGAAGATCTCCTGGCCCAGCTCGTCCAGGGACAGCCCCGCGATGTGGGCCATCCGCTCCGCCATCCGCCGGTCCCGGGGGGTGCAGGTGGGGGACTTGAACATGACGGTGTCGGAGACAATGGCGGCGGCCATAAGTCCCGCCAGCTTGGCAGAGGGCATGAGGCCCCGCTCCTGGTACATGCCTGCCACGATGGTGGTGGTGCTGCCTACGGGCTCATTGCGGACATAGATGGGATTGCGGGTCTGGATGTCCGCCAGACGGTGGTGGTCGATGATGGCCAGAATGTCCGCCTGATCCAGACCGGGGACGGACTGGGCGGCCTCGTTGTGGTCCACCAGCACCACCTGCTTGTGGCGGGGGCGGATCAGGTGGTACCGGGAGAGGGTGCCCACCACCCGGTCGTCACTGTCCAGGATGGGGTAGCTGCGGTAGCGGCTCTGGAGGACCACCTCCCGCACGTCGTCGATGTAGTCCTCCAGGCGGAAGAACTGCAGGTCCTCCTTCCGGGCGATGCGGCTGACGGGGATGGCCTGGAAGATCCGCCGGACGGTGCGGTAGCTGTCGTAGGGGGTGGAGATGATGCAGGTGTTCCTGGCCATGGCCCGGATGTCGTCGGGCAGCTCCGCCTGGCAGAGGATCACGCAGCCCACCCCGAACTCCACCGCCTGCCGCAGGAGCTCCGGCTGGTGGCCGCAGATGAGCACCGTCTCCTTCTTCCGGTAGGGGGGCAGGTCCGTGCCCTCCGGCAGGGCCAATATCACGTCGCCGGTGATGGCGTTCACCACCTCGTCGGTCTCCGTGAGGAGCTGGCCCTCCAGGACGCTGAGGATGTTGAAGATGGGCACCTTCCGCAGGGAGGGATCGGTGATGGTGTGCATGTCGTAGCCGGCGATGTCCCCGGCGGTGAGCATGCCCTTGAGGTGGCCCTCGTCGTCGGTGATGGGGATGGCGGAGATGTGCTTGTCCTCCTCCATGGCGGACCAGGCCCGGTTGACGGTGACGGCCTCGTGGAGGATGGGGGGCTGGTCGTAGTCCAGATCCAGCACCTGGGTGCGGACGTTCTTGAGGTGGAAGGGGAACTCAAAGCCGAAGCGGCCCAGAATGGCCCGGGTCTCATCGCTGAGCTGGCCCAGCCGGGCGGCCACGTACTGCCGGTCCCCCACGGCGTTGCGCAGGGCGGCGTAGGCCATGGCGGAGACGATGGAGTCGGTGTCCGGGTTGCGGTGGCCGGTGACATAGATCTTGTCCATAGACGGTTTGCTCCTTTATATCAGAGTGACAGCCCGGCGCAGTAGGCCCGGGCGTCGAAGGGCTCCAGTATGCTGTCCTTGCGGAGGTAGAGGGGGTGGTGGGGGTGGCCCTTTTTGCTGCGGGCCCCGGCGGTAAACCACCGGGCGCCGTACTGCTCCCCGATGTCCACCATGTCCATAACGCACCGGGGCAGGTAGGGGCGCTGCTCGATGACGGTGCCCCAGGCGGCCCACACCGCCGGAGACGGGGAGAGGGAGAGGGCGTAGGCGAAGGCGGCCATGTTCTCCCGGTGGAGGCAGAGGTTCGGCTCCCGCTCCATGTCCCGGGGCCGGGTGGCCCGCTGGGCGTAGACGTTGAACATGATGAAGCTGTCAAAGCCGTTGCGGAGGGCCACCCGCTCCACGGATTTGAGGGTGGGGTCCAGGTCCCCGGGGGCGGCGGTGGAGGGGTTCACCCCCACGCAGATCAAAGGATTCCTTCCCCGGGTGGCCAGGATGTACCGGTACTCGGTGTAGACGTTGGGCACGTACAGCCAGCGGCTCACGTCGTAGTCCGGCGAGGGCGCCTCCGCCGCCGCCAAAGCGTCGGCAAAGGAGAGGATCTCCATATCAGCGGTGGGACAGCCGGGAATGTGCATGGCGGTACGCCTCCTTTTTCCTTGCTGCCACCAGTGTATCACAGCCCTCTCCCCCGGCGCAACCGGAAAAGTGTTAAATCGAGCGGCCCGCCCCGCAGGGGGGCGGGCCGCTCGGCCTGTTGGGAGTCTGCTATGTAACGGAGGGGGAATCAGGCCTCCTTTGCCTGCTGAATCCGCCAGACGATGGCGGCGATCTCCCCCCGGAGGAGGGACTGCGCCGGGCGGTAGACCACCTGGCCGTCGGAGAGGGTGGTTCCCTCCAGGACGCCGGCCTCCTTGAGGGCGGCGATGGCGGGGGCGGCCTCATCCGTGGGGGAGACGTCCTGGAAGGGGGCCTCCTTCAGATCGGCGGGGAGGGTCAGCTTGAGGGCGGCGGCGGCAAGCTGGGCCAGCTCGCCCCGGGTGATGGCCTCCCGCAGGGGGACGCTCTCCTTCAGAATCCCCTCGGACAGGGCCAGGGTGAGGTAGCCGCTGGCCCAGTGGCTGCCGTCGGAGGGCTGCTCGTCATACCCGGCGGCCAGCAGCACCATCTTCAGGGCCTCCCCCCAGGTGACGGCACTCCGGGGGACATAGGTGGTGGCGGTGTTCCCGCCGATGACGCCGCTCTCCGTCAGGGCCATCACGTAGGGGTAGAACCAGTCGGTGCTCTTCACGTCGGTGTAGGGGTTCTTCTCCACCGCCCGGAGCGAGAATGTCAGCGTGCCCACGTAGAGGACCTCCCCGGCGCCGCTGTAGACAGCGTAGCGCACAGATTCCTCCCGGGCGGCGCCGGCGGCATAGCGGAGGGTCCCGATGGCACTGCAGGCGAATACCTTGTCGGCGATGGAGGCCTCGGTGAGGCGGGTGGCGCCGCTGTCGGAATAGAGGCTGCCGGAGGCGGGCACCTCCAGGAAGCGGATATAGAAGCCGCTGCTCTGACTGCCGGTGACGGCGGTGTAGACCGAGAGGAAGCCGCCGGAGGAGAGGGCGGCGGAGCCGGACTCCGGCACGGAGCAGGACACCGTCCCCACCTGGGCGGGATTGACAAAGAGGAAGATCCGGCCGGAGCGGTAGGTCTGATTGCCGTTTCCGTCGCTGCCGTAGGCCTCAAAGGGAATGGACACAGGACCGGAATACCGGCTGGCGGGGACAAAGGTCACATCCTGGATGAGGAGGTGATCCCCCGCGGCGGCGTAGTAGCTCTCCCCGGTTTTTACCGCCGTGCCCGGCCGGGCGGCGGAGGCGTAGCCCCGGTAGAGGACGCCGGAGGAGGCGGCGGGCAGGGAGGTGAAGCGGATCAGGGTCAGCTGGCCCTGGGGATAGGTCTCGCGCCAGAATTCCTGGAAGTCCGCCGCCTCCAGGGCGACGGCGGCGCCCTTCTCCGTGACGTACAGGGCGTCCACGCTGCCCAGGGACTGCTCCACAGCGATGGTGAGAAGGCCGGGGTAGGCCTTCCCCGCCTGGTCGTAGGCGATGAAGCCGATGGCATAGGAGCCGGCGGCGCTGGGCTCAAAGCGGACGGAGGAGAGGGTGGGGCTCTCCCCGCCGGGAAACTGGTAGCGCTGGCCGGCGGTGAGCTTCAGGTCCCCGGCGTCGGAGACGGGCTTTTTGTCAAAGACCACGGAGACGGCGGTGCCGCCCTTGGCCGCCACCGCCCGGGCGATCTGGTCCGCCACGGAGGTGGGGGTCCGGCCGGTGGCGTCCCCCAGGCTCAGGTACAGATCCCGGCTGCCCACCACCGCAGTGACGGACAGCAGGTCCTGGACGTGGACCTTCACGGTGCAGGAGGCGCTGATGGTCTTGCCCGCCAGGGCGTTGCCGGGCACCGCCGTGACGAAGCAGACGAACTCGTAGTCCCCCTCCTTCCCGATGACGGCGGCGGGCAGGGCGCAGCTCTGGCCGGTGCCCACGGGGTCGCCGTCGTAGTACCAGCTGTAGGAGAGGGTATACTCCCCGGTGACGTCCTCCTCCCCCAGGGTCAGTGCCACCCCGTCCAGGGACACCGCGGCCTCGCCGTCGTGGAGGGCGGCGGTATAGGCGGCGCCGGTGGGCAGGGTGATGCGCACCTGGCTGTAGTCCATGGCGCCGCAGGCGGTGCAGCGGCCGCCCGCGAAGGTGTGGGCGGCGGCGCGGTCGGTGTAGCCGTCCGCCGGGCAGTGGAGGGTGTGGGTGCGGCCGTCGCCGTTGTCGGTACACGTGACCTCGCCGCCGCACTGGGGGCAGGCGGCCGCCGCCAGGGCGGCGGGGACCAGGGCGGCCGTCAGGGCCAGGACCAGCAGGACCGCCGCGAGGCGGCGGAAAATACTTCGTCTCGTCATATGGGTTCCTCCTTGGGGCTTCGGGGCGCGGATGGATATCCGCAGGGATTTGTGAAAACAGTATACCACAGGGGAGGGAAAAAATCGTAACAAATCCTGTAACAAATCTGTGACAAATGATGAAGATTCCTTTGCCTGCCGCCGTCCGCCGGGGATTGACAGGGCTATGGATTTTCTCTATAATTCATAATGGTATGGTACACTAACCAGGAAAAAGGGAGGGATCTGCCCATGCGCGGTATTCCGTCATCTGTTACCGATATCCGCAAGAAGGTGTTCACCGAGGTGGCCCGGCTGGCCTACGACGGGGCCTACGACCGGATGGAGAAGCTGCCCTACGTCATCGTCCCCGGCGAGGAGGCCAAATACCGGGAGTCCATCTTCCTGGAGCGGGCCATCGCCGGGGAGCGGGTCCGCCTGGCCATGGGTCTGCCCCTGCGGCCGGTGGACCAGCACACCGTCCTCTCCGACGGCGTCACCGAGAGCGCCGTGGCGGAGAAGTACTACGACCCGCCCCTCATCAACATCATCAACTACGCCTGCCACGCCTGCCCCACCAAGCAGTACCGCATTACCGAGTACTGCCAGGGGTGCCTGGCCCAGTCCTGCCGCCAGTCCTGCCCCAAGGACGCCATCCGCTTTGTCAACGGCAAGTGCTATATCCGCCAGGAGCAGTGCATCAAGTGCGGCAAGTGCGCCGAGGCCTGCCCCTATAACGCCATTATCAAGCTGGAGCGGCCCTGCGTGAAGGCCTGCGGCATGGACGCCATCGGCTCCGACGACCACGGCCGGGCCAAGATCGACTACGACAAGTGCGTCTCCTGCGGCATGTGCCTGGTGAGCTGCCCCTTCGGGGCCATCGTGGACAAGGGTCAGATCTTCCAGCTCATCCATGCCATCAAGCGGGGAGACAAGGTCATCGCCATCGTGGCCCCCGCCTTCCTGGGCCAGTTCGGCCCCGAGGCCACCCCCGAGCGGCTCACCGCCGCCATGAAGCGCCTGGGCTTCGCCGGCGTGGTGGAGGTGGCGGTGGGGGCGGACCTCTGCACCATCGAGGAGGCCAAGGACTTTATGCGGGAGGTGCCGGACAACCAGCCCTTCATGGCCACCTCCTGCTGCCCCGCCTGGTCCGTCATGGCCAAGAAGCTCTTCCCCCAGTTCGCCGACTATATCTCCATGGCCCTCACCCCCATGGTCCTCACCGCCCGGCTCCAGAAGCAGAAGGACCCCTCCTGCCGCATCGCCTTCATCGGCCCCTGCGCCGCCAAGAAGCTGGAGGCCAGCCGCCGCTCCATCCGCAGCGACGTGGACTTCGTCCT
>CALWYI010000008.1 GCA_944385715.1 uncultured Oscillospiraceae bacterium
TTCCCTTGCAGGCGTCCGATTGGACAAAAGCGGGGGTCCAGCCCGAAGGGGGCTGGCGCTTTTTCGGTTCACTTTTGGGCGTACAAAAGTGAACCCGGGGTGCGGGGGCGGAGCCCCCGTCGATAAGTGCCGGGTTTGGGGCCAGGCAGGCCCCAGTTGCGTTCCCGCCCGCCTGGCGATGGGCGCATCAGCCCTCCGGGGCGGGGCAGGCCCCGCCTTATCCCTCCCGGATGGGCGCGCCGGCCCGCCGGGCGGCAAGCCCCTGCTGGATGCGGTCCAGGGTGGCGGAAAAGTCCAGTTTTGTCTGCTCGCCGGATACCATGTCCTTGCAGGCCACCACGCGGTTGGCGACCTCCTCCTCGCCCAGGAACACCACATAGGGCACGCCGATCCTGTCGGCGTAGGTCATCTTCTGCTTGAACTTCTTCTGCTCGGTATAGAGCTGAGTCCGGACCCCGGCCTGGCGGAGCTTTGTGGCCAGGGCGATGGCGTCGCTGAGATCCTCGGTCATGGGCAGGATCAGCACGTCGGCGGGGGCGGTGTTCATCTCCGGGTTCAGCATGCCCTGTTCGTTGAGGACGTAGAACAGACGGGTCAGTCCGATGGAGATTCCCACTCCGGGGAGTATTTTATCGGTATAATATTCCGCTAAGTTATCATACCGGCCGCCGGAGCAGATGCTGCCGATCTCCGGGTGATCCAGCATGGTGGTCTCGTACACGGTGCCGGTGTAGTAGTCCAGGCCCCGGGCGATGGTGAGATCCACGGCGAACTGCTCCTCGGCCACGCCGAAGGCGGCCAGGTATTTCACCACGGTCTTCAGCTCATCGAGGCCCTGGTCAAAGACCTCGCTGCGGCCCCGGTAGCCCTCGAGAGCGGTGAGGACGGCCTGGTTGCCGCCCTTGATGGCGATGAAGGCGAGGATCTCGTCGGCCTGTTCCCGGGTAAGGCCCAGGTCCTCCACCAGCAGCGCACCTACCTTCTCAGCGCCGATTTTATCCAGTTTATCCACGGTGCGCATAATGTCGCCGGACTGCTCGCTGAGGCCCAGCATGGCATAGAAGCCGTTGAGGATCTTCCGGTTGTTGACCCGGATCTGGAACCGCCGGAGGCCCAGGCGGGTGAAGGTCTGGGAGATAATGGCGGGGATCTCCGCCTCGTTGGCCACATCCAGCTTGCCGTCGCCGATGATGTCGATGTCGGCCTGGTAGAACTCCCGGAACCGGCCCCGCTGGGCCCGCTCGCCCCGGTAGACCTTGCCGATCTGGTAGCGGCGGAAGGGGAAGGAGAGGTCGGCGTAGTGGAGGGCCACATACTTGGCCAGGGGCACCGTCAGGTCGAAGCGGAGGCTCAGGTCGCTGTCGCCCTTGGTGAAGCGGTAGATCTGCTTCTCCGTCTCGCCGCCGGCCTTGGCCAGCAGCACCTCGCTGGACTCGATGACGGGGGTGTCCAGGGGGGTGAAGCCGTAGAGGCTGTAGGTCTCCCGGAGGATGGACATGATCTGCTCCATCTGCTGCTGGGGGCCGGGGAGCAGCTCCATAAAGCCGGAGAGGGTGCGGGGTTGGACTTTACTCATGGTGGTTTCTCCTTTGTATCTTGGGTGCCGCCGCTGACGGCGGCGGTGGTTTCCTTTATTGTTTGCCGGCTGCCGCCGACGGGGGGATTTTGCCGCCTTGCCCGGCGGCGGGGAGCTTGACATAGGATGGGTCCTCTGAACCTCTCTTTTTTGTTTTCACTTTGTGCTGCGTCCGAAGGCAGCCGCTTCGGGGCGTGGCTCCCGGACCTCCCCGGCCCCGGACCCCGGTTCTCCTCGGCGGGGCCTCCCCGGCCCCGGACCCCGGGTGACTTTTGTACGCACAAAAGTCACCAAAAGGCGCTGGGGAGACCCCAGACCCCCCTTTTTTGCCCAATCGGACGCCTGCAAAGAAGATGCCCGGTTGCCACTGAATTTCCATAAGGCCTCCGGCTCCTTCGTAATCGGTGCGGTGGGCTACGGACTTCGGCTGTCGCCCCTCGAGTCGACAGCTGTTTCTTTTTTGCTGACGATAACCTGTGCAATTTCCGGAGAAGCAGGCGGTTTGATATAGAAAAACAGATGGTTCTATCCCTTTAAGCCCGTGGGCCCCTATCCACTGACCCCGCCCGTGGCGGAATCAAATGAGGACAGGGCGACGGCCGAAGCCGGACGCGCAACCCGGCGGAGATCAGATGCCAAAGAAAGGGTATTTCAGTGGCTGCGCAGGATTCCCTTGCAGGCGTCCGATTGGACAAAAGCGGGGGTCCAGCCCGAAGGGGGCTGGCGCTTTTTCGGTTCACTTTTGGGCGGCCAAAAGTGAACTGCGGGGCTTGGGGGCGCATAGCCCCCATGAGCAAGCACCCAGGGTGCGGGGGCGCGTAGCCCCCGCGAATAGCGCCGGGTTCGGGGCGGGGAGCCCCGGCAGATAAAAACGAATGCTCCCGTCCCCTCACAGCGGGACGAGAGCATGACAAATCACACTTCGTGGTGCCACCCACATTCGGCGGAGGAGCCTTCCGGAGAGAGGCAGACTCCGCCCTTGCTGTCCCTATGGCCGCGGAGGGACCTGCCGCGGGCGTCTCCGCCCCCGCTCCGGCGCTGTCTTCTCCCGGCCTGGTCCGTATAGGCCCCTTACAGCCTGGGGGGCCTTTCTCTGTCCGGTGGACCGGGGTACTCCGTCGCCCTCATGGCGGCGGGCCAATGATTCAGTTGCCTGCTATTATAGTACCCAGAGGGGGCAGAAGTCAATGGGGATAACGGATTTAGTGGTTCAGTTTGTTCTTGGGATTGACGATATTCCGCCAATCCATATCGCCCCGGTCCATGCCCAGCACCAGCATCTCCGCCGTGGCCACGTTGGAGGCGAAGGGGATGTTGTTCTGGTCGCACAGGCGGGAGATGTAGAGCAACTCCTTGTCCATGGTGGAGTCGTTGGGGTCCACGAAGAAGAGGACCATGTCCATCTCGTTGTAGGCGATGCGGGCGCCGATCTGCTGGCTGCCGCCGTGCTGGCAGGAGAGGAAGAGGTGGACGTTGAGGCCCGTGGCCTCGGCCACCAGCCGCCCCGTGGTGCTGGTGGCGCACAGGTTGTGCCGGGACAGGATGCCGGCGTAGGCGGAGCAGAACTGGACCATCAGGTCCTTCTTGTTGTCGTGGGACATGAGGGCGATATACATATTGTTGTTCCTTTCTAGAGCCATGGAATGGCTCTGCACAGGTATCGGTATGTATGGTCGGGTATCACCGCAGCCTCATCAGGGGAGTACGCTTGCCCGTGATCCGCCGGGCGATGTTGCGGTAGGCCTTGGCGGCGCAGTCGTTGGAGGAGAGGAGCAGGGGGATGCCCCGCCCGGAGTAGAGGGGCATGGTCTCATCCTCGGGGATGACCCCCAGGAGGGGGAGACCCGCCATGTCGATGGCGTCGTCGATGGTCTGGTGCAGGGACTTCAGCAGCTTTTTCCGGCATCGGTTCACCACCAGGTGGACCTTGCCCCGGGGCAGGAAATCCAGCTCCATGACGGTGCGCTGGGCGTCCCGGAGGCTGCTGGCATCGGTGGTGGTCACCACCACCGCCCGGTCCGCGGCGCTGAGGGCCAGACGGAAGCCGTTGCCCAGGCCCGCCGGGGCGTCGATGAGGCAGTAGTCAAAGCGCCGCCGGATCTCCGGGAACAGGGAGGCGAAGGCCTCCCGGCTCACCCGGGCCCCGTTCAGCCGGGTGGGCGCGGTGAGGAGGTAGAGGTTCTTCTGCAGGGGATGGGGGGTGATGGCGTCGCTGAGGGAGCAGTACCCCGCCAGCACATCGGTGAAATCCATCACCGCCCGGTCTGTCATGGCCAGGGCGATGTCCAGATTCCGCAGGCCGATGTCACAGTCGAAACACAGGGTGGGATGGCCCAGCTGGGCCAGGGCCATGCCCACGTTGGCGGTGAAGGACGTCTTGCCCGTCCCGCCCTTGCCGGATACCACGGCGATGGTTTGACCCATGGGGTCACCTCCTTGCCGCCGTCACGCCCCGGGTAGGCCCAGGGGCTGCTTCTTGATCTGCGCGAAGCGGCGGGGATATTTTTTCGGGGTGGGGGATACCTTGCGGATGGTCAGGAGCCGGTGGGTGATATCCGTCGTTGGAATGGAGTAATCGGTCACTTGCTCCAATTTTCCGCCCAGCAGGGAGATGGCCTTGGCGGCCTGGTCCGTCTCCTCCTGGCTGTGGCTGGACTTCATGGCCAGAAAGGCGCCGCCCACCTTCACCAGGGGCAGACACAGCTCGCAGAGCACCGGCAGGGCGGCCACCGCCCGGCTGACGGCGAAGTCATAGTGCTCCCGGTGGGCGGCGGCAAACTCCTCCGCCCGGGCGTGGACGCAGGAAATTCCCTGCAATTCCAGGGCTTCACAGACCTCCTTCAGGAAGTCCACCCGCTTGCCCAGGCTGTCCAGCAGTGTCATCTCCACCCCGGGGACGGCGATGGCCAGGGGCATGCCGGGGAAGCCGGCTCCGGTGCCCACGTCGATGACCGTTTTACCGACCAGGTCCGCCTGGGCCGCCAGGACCAGACTGTCCAGCAGGTGCAGCGTGGCCACCTCCCGGGGATCGGTGATGGCGGTGAGGTTCATGACCTGGTTCTTCTCCAGAAGCATCCTGGAGAATTCGAGCAGGGAGGGAATACAGGCGTCCCCCATGCCAAGGACGGGAAGCCCCCGGCGCAGGATGTCCCTGATGACGGATGCATCCATACGGCGGATCAGGGCTCCTCCGGCTGAACCGGGGCGGTCTGGGGTTCTTCGTCCCCTCCCTGGTCCTCGGCGGGCTGCTCCTCTGAGGCCTCCCGGCTCTCCTGGCAGGCCTTGCAGCAGGCATAGGGCCCGTCCTCCTGGGTGCAGGACGCGCTGTCGGTGCAGCAGGGCTCCTCGTCAGCGCAGCAGGGCTGGCCGTTGTGGTAGTGGACCACCAGCTCGTCGGCGTAGAGGTGGGGCTCCTCCTCCTCGTTGGGGGGGAAGAAGCCGAAGCTCAGGGTCAGTCCCTTCTTTTCCTGGCCGCCGCAGGTGACCTTCCAGAGGAGGGCCCGGACCTTCTTGTGGCCGGTGGCGGCGTCGGTGGTGATGCGATAGGGGCAGAATCCTGCGATGAGGGCGGCTGCGCCCAGGACTTTGATCACGTTTTTCATCGGGTTACCTCTCCTTGTTGATATGACGGGGAAGGGGACCGCCCCTTCTCCGGGAAAGCGGCGGCGGCAGCCGCCGGGATCAGTGCTTGGGGACGATCACGTCCTTGCCGCCCATGTAGGGCCGCAGGGCTGCGGGGATCTTTACGCTGCCGTCGGCCTGGAGGTTGTTCTCCAGGAGGGCGATGAGCATCCGTGGGGGCGCCACCACGGTGTTGTTCAGGGTGTGGGGCAGGTAGTTCCTGCCGCTCTCCCCCTTGACCCGGATCTTCAGGCGGCGGGCCTGGGCGTCGCCCAGGTTGGAGCAGGAGCAGACCTCGAAATACTTCTGCTGCCGGGGGCTCCAGGCCTCGATGTCGCAGGATTTCACCTTCAGGTCCGCCAGATCCCCGGAGCAGCACTCCAGCTGCCGCACGGGGATGTCCATGCTGCGGAACAGCTCCACGCTGTAGCGCCACATCTTCTCGTACCAGTCCATGGACTCCTCGGGCTTGCAGACCACGATCATCTCCTGCTTCTCGAACTGGTGGATGCGGTAGACGCCCCGCTCCTCGATGCCGTGGGCGCCCTTCTCCTTGCGGAAGCAGGGGGAGTAGGAGGTGAGGGTCTGGGGCAGCTTCTCCTCCGGCAGGATCTGGTCGATGAACTTGCCGATCATGGAGTGCTCGCTGGTGCCGATGAGGTACAGGTCCTCGCCTTCGATCTTATACATCATGGCGTCCATCTCCGCAAAGGACATGACGCCGGTGACCACGTTGGAGCGGATCATGAAGGGGGGGATGCAGAAGGTGAAGCCCTTGTCGATCATGAAATCCCGGGCGTAGGCCAGCACCGCCTCGTGGAGACGGGCGATGTCGCCCATAAGGTAGTAGAAGCCGTTGCCGGACACCCGGCCGGCGGCGTCCATGTCGATGCCATCAAAGCGCTCCATGATCTCCGTGTGGTAGGGGATCTCAAAGTCCGGGGTCACCGGCTCGCCGAAGCGCGCCACCTCCACATTGCAGCTGTCGTCGGGGCCGATGGGCACGGAGGGGTCGATGATGTTGGGGAGGACCATCATGATCTTCCGGATCTCCTCCTCCAGTTCCCCCTCCTTGGCCTCCAGGGCCGCCAGCTCCTCGGCCTGGGCCTTCACCTGGGCCTTGACGGCCTCCGCCTCCTGGAGCTTGCTTGGGTCCTTCTTGGCCTGGCCCATGAGCATGCCCACCTGTTTGCTGAGGGCGTTGCGCTGGGCCCGCAGGTCGCTGGCCCGGGTGATGGCCTCCCGGTTCTCCTTGTCCAGGGCCAGCACCTGGTCCACCAGGGGCAGCTTCTCCTCCTGGAACTTGTTCTTGATGTTCTGTTTCACAATGTCCGGGTTGTCCCGAACGAATTTGATATCCAGCATAGCTGTTACCTCATATTTATTGTATCAATGAATGTCCCTCTGCTCGCCAACTGGGGCCTCTCAGCCGGTGTTTCACGTGAAACGCGGCGGGAATCCGCTGGGGGAGAACCGTAGGAAAGGAAAATCACTTTACCCTCTTTCGAGGGGGGTCCGGACCGCTCCCGGTCCGGCCATCGGCGCGTGGGACCTACTTGCCCAGGCGGCCCAGGGCCTCCAGCAGGTCGTTGAGGTCGTCCACGCCGTAGTACTCGATCTCGATGCGGCCCTTCTTCCGGCCGTGGGTGATGTGGCAGGCCCGGCCCAGCTTGCCGGACAGCTCCCGCTCCGCCTCCGCCACATAGTTGACGGCGGGGGAAGGCTTCTTCTCCGGCCTGGGGGCCGCCTGGAGCCGCTTCGCCAGCTGCTCCGTCTGGCGGACGCTGAGGTCGTTTTTCAGCACGGTGGCCGCCGCCTGCTCCTGGAGGGCGGCGGTGAGGGGCAGCAGGGCCCGGGCGTGGCCGGCGGAGAGCCGGCCCTCCTCCACCATCTGCCGCAGGGCGGGGGAGAGGGCCAGGAGCCGCAGGGCGTTGGCCACGGCGCTGCGGGACTTGCCCACCCGCTGGGCGGCCTGCTCCTGGGTGAGGCCGTAGTCCTCCACCAGCATCTTGTAGCCCTCGGCCTCCTCCATGGGGCTCAGGTCCTCTCGCTGGAGGTTCTCGATCATGGCCAGCTCCATGGCCTTGCGGTCGTCTGCCTCGATGATGACGGCGGGAATCTCCGTGAGGCCCGCCAGCCGGGCGGCCCGCCAGCGGCGCTCCCCGGCGATGATCTGGTAGTAGCCGGAGCTGAGCTTCCGGACGGTCAGGGGCTGGATGATGCCGTGCTGCCGGATGGACTCCGCCAGCTCCTCCAGTTTCTCCTGGTCAAAGTGCTTCCGGGGCTGTCCGGCGCAGCTCTCCACCTGGGAGATGGGCAGGGTGGAGGGGGCCTGAGAGGGGTTCATGGAAAAATCGTCGCCCAGCAGGGCGCTGAGGCCCTTGCCGAGGCCGGTGTTCTTGTTTGCCATAGAGTGGGTGCCTCCTTTCCGGGGAAACGGTCATCCCTTGCTTTTGCGCAGAAACTCCTCCGCCAGGGCAGTGTAGGCCTCGAAGCCCCGGGAGGAGCGGTCGTAGGCTGTGATGGGCTTGCCGTGGCTGGGGGCCTCGCTGAGGCGGACGTTCCGGGGGATGACGGTGGCGTACACCTTGCCGGGGAAGTACCGCTTGACCTCCTCCGCCACCTGCATGGCCAGGTTGGTGCGGCTGTCAAACATGGTCATCAGCACGCCCTCCAGCTCCAGCTTCCGGTTCAGGGAGCGGCGGACGATGCGGATGGTGTTCATCAGGTCGCTGAGGCCCTCCAGGGCGAAGTACTCCCCCTGGACCGGCACCAGCACCGTGTCGGCGGCGCACAGACCGTTGAGGGTCAGCAGCTCCAGGGAGGGCGGACAGTCGATGAATATGTAGTCGTAGGCGGGGGAGAGGGGCTCCAGGGCCTTGCGGAGCAGGAACTCCCGGCCCTCCATGCCGATCATCTCGATGCCGGCGCCGGCCAGCCCCTTGCAGGAGGGCAGCACGTCGCCGTACCGGGTGGACACCACCCGCTTCTCCGTCTCCACGCCGTTGATGAGCACGTCGTAGATCCCCTGGGACAGGGTCTTGTCCACGCCCATGCCGGAGGTGGCGTTGGCCTGGGGGTCGAAGTCGCACAGCAGCACCTTCAGACCCTTCTCCTTCAGGGCGGCGGTGAGGTTCACGCAGGTGGTGGTCTTGCCCACGCCGCCCTTCTGATTGACGATTGCTACGATTTTTGCCACAGAGACACCTCCGAAGAACGGGAAATCCTTTCCCAGTGATCACGCATACATATTCAGTATAACACAATCCGGGGACATTTCAACAGCCCTGAGAAAAAAAGTGTACGATTTTACAACAAAGATGCAGGGCTGTTTCTGCAGCCAGAGAGAGATTTCTCCAGGTGTGAGAGGCTTTGCCGCGGAGCGGCGGCGGGGCTTCTTGCCAGAGGCGGGGTCCTCTGAGCTGCTCTTGTTGGTTTTCGCGCTGCGGTGCGTCCGAAGCGAGCCGCTTCGAGGCCTTACTCCCGGGCCTCCCCGGCCCGGACCCGGGTAACTTTTTGTACGCACAAAAAGTCACCAAAAAAGCGCCGGGGAGACCCCGGACCCTTTTGTTTGCCCAATCGGTCAGTATCGGGGGTGAAACCCAGTTGCCACTGAATTTCCCTTGGGCCTCCGGCTCCTTCGTAATCGGTGCGGTGGGTCACGCACTTTGCTTGACGGCTCTCGAGTCGATGGCTGTTTCTTTTTTCTTGTGGAAACCTGGGTGGTTCCAACAGATGCAGGCAGCTCATTATAGAAAAACAGATTCGCCTATCCCTTTAACAGGGCGACAGCCGAAGCCGGACGAGCAACCCGCCGCAGATCAGATGCCAAAAGGCAGAGGTTCAGTGGCTGCGCACTGGCAAAGTCTGAAGGCGTCCGATTGGGCAAACAAAGGGGGTCTGGGGTCTCCCCAGCGGTTTTTCCGCCCACTTTTGGGCGTCCAAAAGTGGGCCCGCCGGAGGCAACCGCGGGGCGCGGGGGCGCGCAGCCCCCGTTGAAAGCGCCCGGGGTTTGGGGCCGGGGAGGCCCCAATAGTAAGCGCCGGGGTTCGGGGCCGACAGACCCCTAGTTCGTTCCCGCCCGCCCGGCGGCGGGCGCATCGGCCCTCCGGGGCGGAGCCCCCGTAAAAGGAGAGATGTCAGAGGACCCCTCCTCTGACACCCACCCCGTTTCACGTGAAACAAACAGCCCTTCCCCTGGCAGGGAAGGGCTGTAAAGGAAAACTATCTTACACCAGCAGCACCCCGTCCAGGGGGGGCAGGCAGATGGTGATTTTGCCCTCCACCGCCAGAAACTGCTGGCCGGTGAGGGCGTCGGTGGCCAGATATCCCGGCCAGTCGAAGGTCATGAAGATGGGCTCGTCGCCGGCGTTGGTGGCGGCGATGGTGATCTCGTCTCCCAGGGTCCGGGCGAAGGCCAGGCCGTGGCCCTGGGCGTGGAGCCAGCGCAGCTCCCCCTTCTGGAGGGAGGCGCGGTTGCTGCGGAGGCTGCCCAGCAGGGCGAAGCGCCGCTGGAGCATCCGGTCCTCGTGGCCCCAGGGGAAGGTGCCCCGGTTGAAGGGGTCCTCGTAGCCCTCCATGCCCGCCTCGTCGCCGTAGAAGATGGTGGGGGAGCCGGGGAAGGTGTAGAGGATGATGGCTCCGGTCTGGAGCAGGCGGCAGCCCCGGTGGTACTCCTCCGGGGTCATGCGGTAGTGGGCCCGCTCGGTGCGGCTGTGGGGGGCCTCCCTGGGGTAGGTGCCCAGGAGGGTGAGAATCCGGGGGTTGTCGTGGGTGCCCAGCATGTTCATGCAGCTGTAGAAGGCGGGGCGGGGGTAGTTCTCCCGGATGGTCTCCATGGCCTCCTTAAAGGCCGCCGCGTCGCCGCCCCGGAGGTAGTCCATGGCGCTGACCCGGAAGGGGTAGTTCATGAGGCCGTGGGTCTCCCGGCCCAGGAGGTACTTCCGCCGCTTGCTGTAGGCGATCTTGTTGCTGCCGTCCTCCCAGACCTCCCCCAGGAGGAAGCTCTCCGACTTCTCCTCCATCATCACCTTCCGGATGCGGGCGATGAACTCGTCGGGCAGCTCGTCGGCCACGTCCAGCCGCCAGGCGTCGGCTCCCGCCCGGAGCCACCGCCGGATCACGGAGTCCTCCCCCTCGATGATGAAGTCGATGTACTCCGGGTGGCTCTCATTGACGGCGGGAAGGGTGTGGATCCCCCACCAGCAGTCGTAGCGGTGGGGCCACTCCTGGAAGTTGTACCAGGGGTAGTAGGGGCTTTCCCTGCTCTGGGCGGCCCCCAGGGAGGGGTAGGAGCCCAGGGCGTTGAAGTAGCGGCTGTTGTTGCCGGTGTGGTTGAACACGCCGTCCAGCATCACGTGGATCCCCAGGGCGTGGGCCTTGGTGCAAAGGCGGGTGAAGTCCTCCTGGGTGCCCAGCATGGGGTCGATCTTGTCGTAGTCCCCGGTGTTGTAGCGGTGGTTGCTGTCGGACTCAAAGATGGGGCACAGGTACAGGGTGGACACCCCCAGCTCCTTCAGGTAGGGCAGCTTCTCCTCGATGCCCATGAGGCTGCCGCCGAAGAAGTCCCGGTTGCGGATCTCCCCGTGCTCGTCGGGGAGGTAGTCCATCAGCTCCCCCCAGTCCTGGTGGACCACCCGGTCCCCCAGCATGCCGGAGGGGTCGGGCACGAAGGTCCGGCGGAACCGGTCCGGGAAGATCTGGTAGGTGACCCCCTTGCCGAACCACTCCGGGGTGGACAGCTGGTTGTCGTAGACCGTCTGCTGCCAGCAGGCGGCCTGACCCTCGCCGCACAGGCCGTTCTTCCCCAGCCAGACCTGGGAGCCGTCCCCGCGGACCAGCCGGAAGCAGTACCAGATGAGCTCCGGCTCCGCCGGAGAGCGGTACCGCAGGGAGAAGCCGGGGCCGCCGCCGGAATCCGGCTGAATGTCGGCGGTCGGGGAGGGCGCGCCGCCGGCGGCGTTCTCCGGGGCGGCGGGGGAGAAGGGGAACTCCTCCCGCATGTTGGCAAATTCCCGGTACAGCACCAGCCAGGCCGCCGCGATGTTCTCCTCCGCCGGGGGGTAGAGGCGGAAGGTAATCAGCCGGCCGCAGGTCACGGCGCCGAAGGGGGCCTTGCAGGCCAGGTCCCGGGAGTCAAAAATGGGTCTTTCCATGGATGCGATCTCTCCTTACATACAACAGACCGGGCGGACCCGGAAAAGGGGACGGCCGCCCGCTCAGGGCAGCAGGCTCCCCTCGGGAATCAGAGCGGTGCCGATGTCGCTGTCGGCGAAATAGGCGTTGAGGATCTCCACAGCGGTGGAGGCCAGGGCGCTGCCGCTGCCGCCCCGCTCGATGACGATGGCCAGGGCCACCTCCGGGTCCTCGTAGGGGGCGAAGCAGACGAACACGCCGTTGTTGGTGGTGTCGGCGTTGATCTGGGCGGTGCCGGTCTTGGCGCCGGCGGACACCACGCAGTTCTGGAAGTACCGGGCCAGGGACCCGGTGGAGGCCAGGTTGTACATGCCCTCCTTGATGGCTGAGAGGGTGGAGGCGGAGATCTCCACCTGGGAGAGGGCCTCCGGCTGGTGCTCATGGAGGATGGCGCTGCCGTCGTAGGCGGTGACGGATTTGAGCAGGTGGGCGTCGTAGCGGGTGCCCCCCCGCAGCAGGGTGGCGATGTAGCCGGCCAGCTGGAGGGGGGTGAAGAGGTGGTCCGACTGGCCGATGGCCGCCTGGACCGTGTTGCCGCCGTACCAGATCTGGTTGACCTCCGCGGAGTGCTCCGGGCCCGCCAGGATGCCGGTAGCTTCCCCCAGCTCGATGCCGGTGTTCTGGCCCAGGCCGAAGGCGGCGGCGTATTCGCTGAGGGTGTCGATGCCCAGCCGGTAGCCCATCTCGCAGAAGAAGCAGTTGCAGGACACCTCCAGGGCCCGGGTGAGGTTCAATTTCCCGTGGCTGCCGGGATAGACGGCGCACTTGGTGTACTCCCGGGTGCCGGGGTAGTACCACAGGCCCGGGCAGTTCACCTTCTCCGTCAGGGACACCACCCCGGTCTCCAGGGCCGCCACGGCGGTGCAGGGCTTGAAGGTGGAGCCGGGGGCGTAGGTGCCGGTGGTGGCCCGGTTCCGCAGGGGATCGCCGTCGGCGCTGGCGATGGTGTTGTAGTCGCTGTAGTAGGCGGCGGGGTCGTAGGTGGGGTAGGAGGCCAGGGCCAGCACCGAGGAGTCCTCCACGGAGAGGACCACCGCCGCGCCGCCCCGGGTAGTGTCGCCGTCCTCCTCGTTCATGGCGGCGACGGTTTTGGCCAGCGCCTCCTCCACCGCCGCCTGGAAGTCGATGTCGATGGTGAGGGCCACGGTGCCGCCGGGCTGGGGCTCCACGCTGTAGAGCTCCCCGGTGATCTTGCCCTCCTCGTTGGTGGTGATGAGCCGCTCGCCGTCAAAGCCCTTGAGGTAGGACTCAAAGGCCAGCTCCACGCCGCTCTTGCCCACGGTGTCGTCGGCGGCGTAGTAGTGGATGCCGGTGGTGTCCTCCCCGGCCTCCTTGGCGGCGGTGTAGGCGGCGTTGAAGCTGCTGCGCTCCTCCGGGGAGCTGAAGGCCCCCACCTGGCCCAGCAGCTGGGCGGCGTAGGAGGTGTTGTACTGGCGGACGGACTGGCTGGATACCACCACGCCGTCAAAGCCGCCGTCGTTGATGCGGGAGATGAGCTCTACGGATACGTCCTCGGCGAAGGTGTAGGGGAGGTAGGTGATGCCGGCGCTGCGCAGCCGCAGTTCATAGAGGACCCCCGCCACCAGCCGGGCCTCCCGGTCCGTGAACTGGGGGTCGATGCCGAAGTCCTCCCGCATCAGGTCCAGGAGGACGGCGGGGGTAAGCACATCGCTCCCGGCCCCCAGTTCCCGGCGCAGCGCGTCGGTCATCCGGGGGTAGGGGTCCGAGGCGGTGAGAACCTTCTCCGACCAGCCCCGCTCCTTGAGGTAGTTCTCAAACCGGGTCCGGTTGGTGCTGCCGGCGGAGGCGGTGGTGTAGACGAAGGGCTCTGTGGCGGTGACGGGCAGGGTGTCGGTCCACGCCACCCCCTGGTCCTCGCACAGCTCCAGCAGCCGCAATATGGCCCGGCTCACGGTAACGCCCCGCTCCTGTCCCTCCACGTCGGGGATCAGGCTCAGGTCGATGGTGATGGTGTAGATCTCCTTGTTGGACACCAGCACCTTGCCGTTGGTGTCGGTGATGATGCCCCGGGAGGCCTCCACATCCTCGGTGGTGGTAACCTGGCTGGCGGACTTGGCGTAATAGTCCTCCCGGTGTACCACCTGGGCGTCGTAGAGAATAAAGACAAAGAAAAGCAGGCATAGGGCGAAGAGGCCCAGCAGGAAGCCGGAGCGGCGGTGCAGTCGTTTTTCTTCTTCCTCCATGGAGGGGCCTCCTTTCTGTCAGGCACAGGGAAAAGGGAAAAAAGCCGCCCCGCCGGGCGGCCCGGGAAGTCAGTACTCGCTGGCGCAGCGCTCGTGGATCAGCCGGTACACCGGCACCACCACGATCACCGCCGGCAGGGTGATGAGGGCCTCCACCAGAATCATCCGGGCCATGAGGCCCAGATAGCCGCCGCCGGAGAGGAGGGCGACCATGAGCCGCAGGGCCCCGGTGACCGCCAGGGACACGGCGGATACCGCGAGACCGCAGAGGAAGCCGGGGGAGAGGAGATTCTCCGCGATGAGGGCGGAGAGGAGGGCCGCCAGGGTGAAGGCCAGGGTGAAGAAGCCCTCGAAGGGCCCCGGCAGCAGCAGGTCGCACACCAGCCCCACGCCCAGGGCGAAGAAGCCGCCCCGGCCCAGGCCCTCATAGGAGGCGGCCACGGCGGGGAGGATGGGGTAGAGGAAGGGGGTCAGGCCCAGCACCTGAATGTGGCCGAGGACCAGGTACTGCAGGGCGAAGAAGCCCAGGGTGGCCAGGCTGTACACCGTCCACTTGAAGACGAGATAGCTCTTGGGCATCATGGCGGCGGCTCCCCCTTACTCCACAATGTCGAAGCTGGTGATGAGGAACACCTGGGTCAGGTCCTCCAGGGACATGCTGGGAACGATGACCGCGTTCTGGGCCAGGCCGTCGTCCCCGGTGGAGACGGACTCCACGGTGCCGATGACCAGCTGGGAGGGGTAGTACCCCCCCAGGCCCGAGGTGACGATCAGGTCCCCGGCCACCACGTCGGGGGTGGCCCCCAGGTAGCCCAGCATCAGCCGGTTCTGGCCCATGAGGGCGAAGTCCCCCTGGGCCACGGCGTTCTGCTCGCTGCGGAACACAGTGGCGCCGATGGAGGAGTCGCTGTCCAGGATGGTGCGGATGGTGGACCAGTTGAGGCCCGCCTCCGTCACCACGCCCACCAGGTAGCCCGCCTCCGTCACCACGCAGTCGCCCACCGCCACGTCCTGGGCGGTGCCCTTGTTGACGGTGAGGATGCTCTCCCAGTTGGAGGCGTCGCTCTCCACGATCCGGGCGGACTCGAAGTGGAGGTCCCGCCGCTGCTCCCGCAGCTCCAGCAGCTGCCGCAGGCGCTCGTTCTCCTCGGAGTCCCGCTCCGCCTGACGGACGGCGGCCTCCATCTCCGCGATGTCCAGCTTCAGCTGTTCATTCTCCTCCTGCAGCCGGTCAAATTCGGTGAAGTAGTCCACCCAGCCGGACACGGTCTCCGTCACGGCGGCGCCGGCGGCGCGGAAGGGGGAGGCGATGATCCCCGCCAGATTGGGCAGGGCGGCGGCGGAGGTGGAGAAGTAGGCCATGACGCTGAGGATCACGGCGATGGCCACCGCCAGGGACAGGGCGATCACCCCGTACTTGGTGAGAAGCCGCTTCACGCTCCATCCCCCCCGGAGAGGAGCTCCACCCCGAAGGCGCGGAGCATCTCCCCCACCAGATGGAGGGGAAGGCCCATGACGTTGAAGTAGTCCCCGGCGATGCCGGTGACGAAGAGGGCGGCAAGGCCCTGGATGCCGTAGGCCCCGGCCTTGTCCATGGGCTCGCCGGTGGCGATGTACCGCCGGATGTCCCCCTCGGAGAGGTCCGCGAAGCGGACGGCGGTGGTCTCCGGCCGGGTCTCCAGCCGGTCCCCCCGGCACACCGTCACGCCGGTGCACACCAGGTGCTCCCGGCCCGAGAGGGCGGAGAGCATCGCGAAGGCCTCCGCCTCGCCGTGGGGCTTCCCCAGCCGCAGGCCGTCCAGGAACACCATGGTGTCCGCCGCCAGGATCACGGCGTCGCTGTCGCCGCAGAGGGTCCGGGCGGCCTGGGCCTTCTTCCGGGAGATGGAGCAGACGATCTCCTGGGGGGTGAGGGCGGGGTCGTAGCTCTCGTCGGCGTCGGGCACTAAAATATCGAAATCGGTCAGTCCGATCTGGCCCAGCAGCTGCCGCCGCCGGGGGGACTGGGAGGCGAGAATGATCCGTGGCATAGGCGGTTCCTCACTTTGGAAAAAGAAATGAGAGGGGGCGGCACAGCCCCCGAAACATACGGAAAGGGATCGGTCCTACCGGCCGGTGGAGCCAAAGCCGCCGGCGCCCCGCTCCGTCTCCGGCAGCTCCGCCACCAGGCGGATCTCCGGCCGCAGCACCGGTACCACCATCAGCTGGGCCATCCGGTCGCCGGGCTGGAGAAGATAGTCCTCCCCGGTGGTGTTCCTTAGGCCCACTCCCAGGGGGCCCCGGTAGTCGCTGTCGATGACGCCGATGGCGTTGGAGAGGGTAATGCCCCGGCGGATGCCCATGCTGGAGCGCACCGCCACGATGCCCACATACCCCTCCGGGATGGCCACCGCCAGCCCCGTGGGCACCACCACCTGGCCCCCGGCGGGGATGGTCAGAGGCGCGTCAATACAGGCGTGGAGGTCCACCGCGGCGGCGCCGTCGGTGGCGTAGTAGGGGAGGGGGATCTCCCGCCCGATCTTCTCGGACAGGGCTTTTACTTCTAAAATCATGGGATTTTCCTTTACATAACGTAATATTATATGCGGATAATACAGTTTATAATCATTCCGGCGGCCCGCCGGGGGGATTTTTCATATTCGGGGGCTGCGCCCCCAAACCTCGGTGCTTACTATTGGGGCCTTCCCGGCCCCAAACCCCGGGTCACTTTTTCCTCGGCGAAAAAGTGACCAAAACGCCGCCGGGGACACCCCGGACCCCGTTTTGCCCAATCGGACACCATCAGGGGAGATACCGGGCAGCCACTGAATTTCTGCTTTTTAGCATCTGATCTCCGCCGGGTTGCGCGTCCGGCTTCGGCTGTCGCCCTGTTAAAGGGGTAGAACCATCTATTTGTTTCGCATGATAAGAAATACCTATCATCTCGAAGGCCGTCAGGCGTAGTCCGTAAATTCGCCGGACCGATTACGAAGTACATCTGGAATTTCAGTGGCAACAGGCGTTAAATTTGGGAGCGTCCGATTAGGCAAACAAAGGGGGTCTGGGGTCTCCCCAGCGGTTTTTCCGCCCACTTTTGGGCGTCCAAAAGTGGGCCCGCCGGAGGCATGTCAGCCTGAAAGGCTGATAAAAGCGCATTCGGCGGCACCGCCGAACGACCTCTTACTCCACCCCTCTGTAGAACAACCCCCTGGTATGCCCCTGGGGCGGCTCGCCGCCGCCGGAGCGGTAATCCGCCAGCACCCGGACGCACTCCGCCGGACCCTCGGTAGTGAACCGCAGCCGGGCGTAGGTCAGGCCGCAGCGGCGGTACTCCGGCTTGTCCCCCAGGTACAGCGTAGCCCCGTTCTGGATCTCGCTGCGGCAGCCGAACACCGACAGCACCGGGAACTGCTCGCCCCGCCGGTCCGTAAGCCGGTGGGCCTGCCGGCAGGGGCCGGCAAGGTTCCGGGGTTTACAGCCCAGAGCGTTGCGGATGAGACAGTTCTCCGTTATCATGAGAGGCAGTCGCCCATAGACGATGGCCTCCCGGGGCAGGGCCCCCCGGAGGTCCCGGATCTGCTGGTGGCGCAGCTCGAAGCTCAGGCAGGCGCTGATGAGGCCCATGTCCGCAAGGACCTGCAGAGAGCGGCTGTTGAAGATGTTGAGGCCAAAGTCCCCCCGGAGGGCGAAGCCCATTTCCCGGGCCATAGCTATTTGACCGATGTTGCCCACTGCGGCGGAGACGCACCCCATATTTCTGGACTTTTTCAGCAGGTCCATGAGGGCCTCCCGCTGGTGGTCGGTGCAGATCCGGGGCAGGGCCACGGCAAACTCCGTTCCCCGGCCCAGGTAGGGGGCAATATCAAATTCAGAAATCCGCTCCGCCGGGAGGTAGATGAGGGCGGGGGAGAGGTCCATGAGGGCCCCCGTCAGCTGCTCGCCCCGCCAGAGGGAGAGGGAGAACACCGGCTCCGCGGGAGCCGCAGCCTTCTCCGGCATGGGGGGCGTGGGTTCCTCCCGCCGGTCCGGCGGGGTACTGCGGAGAGCGGCCAGGCCCTCCAGCGCCTCCCGCCGCAGGCCGTTGACGGCGCTGGCGGGGAGGGACAGGTTCTCCTCCACCGTGACGGTGACTTTCTCGAGGGCGAAGGCGGTGCCGCCGGTCTTGGAGAGCCGCTGGCGGAGATCCTCCTCCGTAAGGGGCCGGGTACGGGCCGCCTCCGGCACAGGCCCGGCGGCGGTGAAGGTGCGGCCCTGGGGGTCCTCCGCCGTAAGGACGGCGGCCTCCCCGGCACGGAAGGCGGCGGTGAGATGCACCGGCACCGTCCGGGCGGTCTCCTTCTCATAGAGGGCCCGGGCCTCCCGGAACAGCTCTGTGGGCTCCGGGGTCTTCTCCCCCCGGGTGCCGAACATGGCGCTGCCGGGACGGCCCAGCCAGTAGTCCTGGGTGAAGCCCTGGCGGGAGAAGGCCTGCTCCAGACGCCGCAGCTCCTCCGCCGTGGGCTGTCGGTTCTCCCGCAGAAGGGCGGCGTAGATGGACGTCACCACCGACACGTACTCCGGCCGCTTCATGCGGCCCTCCAGCTTCAGTATGGAGACGCCCATGTCCCGCAGCTCCCCCAGGTGGGAGGCGAGACAGGCGTCCTTCAGGCTCAGGGGATGGCCCGTTTTGCCCTCGTCCATCCGGTAGGGCAGACGGCAGGGCTGGGCGCAGGTGCCCCGGTTGCCGCTGCGCTCCCCGATGAGGGCGCTCATGGCGCACTGGCCGGAGTAGCACATGCACAGCGCCCCGTGGGCGAACATTTCGATGGCAATGGGGCTTTTTTGGCAGATATACGCCGCGTCCTCGCGGCTCAGCTCCCGGCTGAGGACCACGCACTTCATGCCCATGTCCGCGGCGGCCTCCACCCCCTCCAGGGAGTGGACCGTCATCTGGGTGCTGCCGTGGAGGGGCAGCTCCGGGGTCACCTTCCGGGCCAGGGCGGCGAGGCCCCAGTCCTGGACGATGACACCGTCCACCCCCCAGCGGGAGGCGCTGCGGAGATACTCCTCCGCCTGGGGCAGCTCCCGGTCCGTGAGGAGGGTGTTGAGGGTCATATAGACCTTCACCCCCCGGAGGTGGCAGTAGGCCACCGCGGCGGCAAACTCCTCCGGGGTAAAATTCTTGGCCCCCCGGCGGGCGTTGAAGCCGCCGCAGCCCATATACACGCTGTCGGCGCCGCTCTGTACGGCGGCCACCATGGCCTCCCAGTGGCCCGCAGGTGCCAGAAGCTCCATGGCGCTTACTTCTTGGCCAGCTGCTGCTGGAGCTTGAAGATCTCCCGCTTGCACTCGCTGAGCTCGTTCTTGGCTCGGTTGGCCTCGTCCAGATAGCCCTTGAGCTGGCTGCGGAGATTCTCCGTGCTGCTCTGCTGCTTGAGCAGCTCGTCGGCGATGTTGGCGGCGGCCAGCACCGCCGCGTCCATCCGGCTGATGCGCCCGCCGGCCATGATCTCACCCATTTTGGCGTCCACCAGGGCCGCCACCTTCTGCATGTAGGAGGGGCTCTCCTCGGCCATCAGGGTGTAGTCGGTGCCGCAGATATTGACGGTGATCCTGTTTTCCATCGTCAGATCCTCCCTTTCTCTCTCGACAGGTGTCGCGGTTGACAATAATTCACAGTAAAGTATACCATATTCTCTCGGAAAATCAATGGACCAGCCCCCGGTTTTCATGAATGAAAAGTGAATTTTACCTCCGGCCCGGCGGCGGAAGCCCGGCGGAGGAGAGAAAAGTTTTCCCCTTTACGAGCGGGGCCCTTTCGTGTAGAATAGGGAGAAGAATGCCGGAGCGTGACGAGATTCGGCGGGAAGGGAGGCGGAAAGCCGTGAGCGGATATACCCTGCGTCTGCCGGAGGAGGAGAGCGTGGTGCTCTCCGGGGCGGCGGCGGAACGCCTGATCCGCCGGGGAGACGGGGACGGGGCCCTGCTGTATATCGCGGTGGTCCGCAGCCGGGGGACCGGGGACGAGGAGAGCCTCCGCGCCGCTCTGGGCTGGCCGGAGGAGCGGCTGCGCCGGGCCTTCGCCGTTCTCGCGGGGGAGGGGCTGGTGTCCCTGCCCCGGGAGGCCGGGGAGGACGGAAAGGCCGTCCCCACCGCCGGCAGCGCCCTCACGCCGCCGCCGGAGCGGCAGGTGGAGTATACCCGGGCAGATATGGCCCGGGCGTTGGAGGGGGCAGAGTTCGCCGCCCTCACGTCCGCCGTGGAGGGAAAGCTGGGGAAGAAGCTCACCACCCCGGACCTGGCGATGCTGCTGGGCCTCTACGACCAGGTGGGCCTTCCGGCGGACGTGATCTTTCTGCTGGTGGGCTTCTGCGCTGAGCGCACCGCCCAGCAGTACGGCCCCGGACGGCGGCCCACCCTCCGCCAGATCGAGCGGGAGGGCTACGCCTGGGCCCGGCTGGGCCTCATGACCCAGGAGAGCGCCGCGGCCTATATCAAGGACTACCAGCAGCGGCGCAAGGCCCTGCCGGAGCTGATGCGGCTCCTCCGCCTGGGGGACCGTCAGCCGGGCCCCAGCGAGGAGCGGTATCTCCTCTCCTGGGCAGGGATGGGCTTTGACCAGGCGGTCATCGAGCTGGCCTACGACAAGACCCTCCTCAAGTGCAAGGAGCTCAAGTGGCCCTACATGAACAAGATCCTCGCCTCCTGGCACCAGAAGGGCCTCCACACCCTCGAGGAGGTGGAGGCGGGGGACCGGCCCGCCGGAAGCCTCCGGACCCGGAGGCCGCCGGAGGGGGCGGCAAGCACCCCGGACCGCACGGCGGAGCTCCAGCGGATGGACCGCTACCTCCGGCGGATGCGCCAGGAGCAGGGAAAGGAGGAGAGGTAGTTGACCCAGGACCCGAAAATCATGGCCGCCGCCCTGCGGCAGTTCCAGCGGGACCGGGAGGAGCGCCGGGCCGACCTGGAGCGTCGGACGGCGGAGGTGTACCGGCGGCTGCCCCGGGTGGAGTCCATCGACCGGGAGCTGCGGGGCACCGTGGCGGAGATCATGATAAACGCCTTTGAAAACGACCGGGACCCGGAGCCCGCCCTCAGGGCCCTCTCCGAGCACAACCTCCAGCTCCAGCGGGAGCGGGCGGAACTGCTGGTGGGGGGCGGCTACGCCTTCGACTATATCGACGACAAGCCCCTGTGCCCCCTCTGCGAGGACAGCGGCTACCTCCGGGACGGCAGTCCCTGCCGGTGCCTCATGAGTTATTATACCCGGGAACAGAACCGCCGCCTCAGCAAATTGCTGGACCTGGGGGGCCAGTCCTTCGACAGCTTCTCCTTCGACTGGTACAGCGGCGAGGTGTGGCCCCAGTACGGCCGCAGCCCCCTGGAAAATATGGAGGCCATCCGGGAGATCTGTGGCAACTACGCCCACACCTTCGGACAGCGCAGCGGGAACCTCCTCTTTACCGGAGCGCCGGGGCTGGGAAAAACCTTCCTCACCGCCTGCATCGCCCGGGAGGTCAGCGACCACGGCTTCTCCGTGGTCTACGACACCGCCGCCCATATCTTCCAGCAGTTTGAGAGCGGCAAGTTCGGCCGGGACAACCCCTACGAGGAGGACCCGGACCGGGAGATCAACCGCTACCTCAACTGCGACCTGCTGCTGATGGACGACCTGGGCACCGAGATGCTCACCAGCTTCGTCCAGTCCGCCTTTTACCGGATCATCAACGACCGGCTCCTCAGCCGGAAGAAGACGGTGCTCTCCACCAACCTGAGCCTGGAGGAGATGGGCCGCCGCTACGGCGGCGCGGTCCGCTCCCGGCTGGAGGGGGAGTACCAGGTGCTGTTCTTCTTCGGGGAGGATATCCGCCTGCTCAAGCGGGACAGACAGTGAAATAAGAAAAGGGAAGCCCGCCGGGCTTCCCTTTTTTGCGCCTTTCCGCGCCCGACGGGGGCTTCGCCCCCGGTCCCCGGCGCTTGTCGCCGGGGGCTGCGCGCCCGGACCCCGGCGATTCTGAAGCCAGCCGCTTCGGGTCTTGGCTTTCGGGGGCTGCGCGCCCCCGCGCCCCGCGGTCACTTTTGGACGCCCAAAAGTGACCAAAAACCGCCGGGGACACCCCGGACCCCGGTTTTGTCCAATTGGACGCCTTCAGATTTTGCCGCTGCGCAGCCACTGAATCAGCGAATCCTCCGGGCATCTGATCTGCGGCGGGTATCTTATCCGGCTTCGGCTGACGCCCTGTTAAAGGGATAGATTCATCTGTTTTTGCACGACACGAAACACCTATCAGCCCGAGGGCCGTCAGGCGGAGTGGGATACCCACCGCACCGATTACGAGGGAGCCGGAGGCCTTGCAGAAATTCAGTGGCAACCAGGCATCTCCCCTGATAGTGTCCGATTGGACAAAAAAGGGGGTCCAGGGTCTCCTTGGCGCTTTTTTGGTGACTTTTTGTGCGTACAAAAAGTTACCCGGGTCCGGGCCGGGGAGGCCCGGGTGCCAAGTCCCGAAGCGGCTTGCTTCGGAAGTGCCCAGGGTGCGGGGGCGAAGCCCCCGTTTTCCCCCCGCCCGCCCGGCGGCAGTCCCATCAGCCCTGCATCGGCTGGATGCCTCCGCCCAGCCGGCGGAAGGCCGGGCCGCCCGGCGGGCGAAAAAAAGAAAAACCGCCCTCTCGACAGATTCTGCGGGAATCCGCCGGGGGGACAGGCTAGAATAGGGGGAGAAACGAAGGAAAAGAGAAGGGAGGCGCGGCGATGGAAGAAATAAAGCGGGATCTGTTCCAGTCCCGGCGGATCCACCAGCTGCCCATCGACAAGATCATACCCAATCCCCGGCAGCCCCGGCGGCATTTTGACGAACAGGCCCTCCGGGAGCTGGCCGCCTCCATCCGGCAGCACGGGGTCCTCCAGCCCCTCAGCGTCCAGCGGACCGCCGGCGGCTATGTGCTGGTGGCGGGGGAGCGGCGGCTGCGGGCGGCGGGCATGGCGGGGCTCACCCACGTGCCCTGCATCCTGGTCCGGGTCACCGACGAGGGCAGCGCCGTCCTGGCCCTCATCGAAAATCTCCAGCGCTGCGACCTCCACTATCTGGAGGAGGCCCAGGCCATCGCCAAGCTCATCGCCCAGTACGGCCTCAGCCAGGAGGAGGCCGCCCGGCGGCTGGGAAGATCTCAGTCGGCTGTGGCCAACAAGCTGCGGCTGCTGCGGCTGAGCGATAAGTGCGCCGCGGCTCTGCGGCAGTACAACCTCACCGAGCGCCACGCCCGGGCGGTGCTGCGGCTGGAGGGGGAGGAGCGGCAGCTGACCGCCCTGCGGAAGATGGGGGAGGAGCAGATGAACGTGGCGGCGGCGGAGGCCTATGTGGAGGAGCTTCTCAGCCGGGTCCAGCGCCAGAGCCCGCCCCGGCACCCCATCTACGTCATCAAGGACGTGCGGCTGTTCCTCAACAGCCTCCGCCGGGGCATGGACACCATCCGCCGGGCGGGGGTGGACGCCCGGTACGACAAGGAGGAGAACGACGAGGACATCGTCATCACCATACATATCCCCAAGGGGAAGCCGGAGGCCAGGACCCCGGCGGGGGCCTCCCCGGAGGGCTGATGCGCCCGTCGCTGGTCGGGTGGGAACGAAATTGGGGCCTGCCCGGCCGCGCCCCCCCGGGTGCTCATTGCCGGGGCTTACCCAGCCCCGGACCCCGGGCGCATCCGAAGCCAGCCGCTTCGGGCTTTGGCTCCCGGGCCTCCCCGGCCCGGACCCGGGTCACTTTTTGCTCGGCGAAAAAGTGACCAAAACGCCGCCGGGGACACCCCGGCCCCCGGTTTGTCCAATCGGACGCCATCAGATTTGCTGCTGCCCTGCCACTGAAACACCTTTCTTTAGCATCTGATCTCCGCCGGGTTGCGCGTCCGGCTTCGGCTGTCGCCCTCTTAAAGGGATAGATGGATCTGATTTTCCTGCGGCAACTGCCTACTTCTTTGGAAAACAGGCCGATTCTTCCCCCCAG
>CALWYI010000009.1 GCA_944385715.1 uncultured Oscillospiraceae bacterium
CTTCACGTGGAACACCACGGCCTTACCGGCCAGATCCGCGTGGTAGTCCTCGGGGAAGGTGATGTCGATGTCCTTCTCCTCATCGGCCTTCATGCCGATGAGCTGATCCTCGAAGCCGGGGACAAAGCTGCCGGAGCCCAGGGTGAGATCGTGGTTCTCCCCCTTGCCGCCGTCAAAGGGCTTGCCCTCCAGGAAGCCCTCGAAGTCGATGACGGCGGTGTCGCCCTTCTTGGCGGCCCGGTCCACGCTGACCATACGGCTGTTGCGCTCGGCCATCTCCTTGAGGCGGGCGTTGACGTCGGCGGCCATCACCTTCACCTCGGCCTTGGGGGCCTCCAGGCCCTTGTACTGGCCCAGGGTCACCTCGGGATACACGGCCACAGTGGCCTTGAAGGAGAAGCCCTCCTTACCGACCTCCAGCAGCTCCACCTCGGGATAGCCAACCACTTCCAGCTCCTGCTCCTTCACCGCGTTCATATAGGCGTCGGGCAGAGCGATATTCACGGCCTCCTCATAAAACACCTCAGGCCCATACATAGACTCGATCATCTTGCGGGGGGCCTTGCCGGGGCGGAAGCCGGGCATATTGATCTTACCGCGCTGCTTTCTGTAGGCCTTCTCAACAGCGGCCTCGAAATCGGCAGCGCTCACTTCCACGGTCATCTCGACCATGCTCTTCTCGCGTTTCTCGCAGCTTTTCACACTCATGTCTTTTTCCTCCGTTTACTGTCGGCCTTCACAGTCAGCCAGCATAGTATTGTATCACAGGAAAAACCAAAATTCCAGTACCTAGACAAATTATTTTCCGTTAATCCAAGATTTTTCTGGGGACAAACCCCAGGTAGTCGGCGGACACCAGGCGGTAGTCCACCGTACCCACCGTTCCCTCGATGGCCCGCTTGTGAGTGGGGCCGTGGAGGTGGCCGTAGCAGCAACGCTCCACGCCGTATTCCTCCAGCTTTTGGATGATCTCCGGGCAGCGGTAGCCGGTGTAGAGAGGCGGGTAGTGCAGGAAGGCCAGGATGGGCCGCCCCCCCGCCGCCTTCAGCGACGCCTCCAGCCGGATCACCTCCCGGTTGAACACCTTCTCGTTGTGGCCGGTCTGCTCCTCCTCGTAGAACCACCCCCGGGTGCCGCAGAGGGCGTAGTCCCCGTAGAAATGGCAGTTGTTGTGGAGGATATCCAGGGTGGTGAGGCTATTGTCGGAGAAAAAGCGCTTCATCTTGGCGGCGGTGTTCCACCAGTAGTCGTGGTTTCCCTTTAGGATGATCTTCCTCCCCGGGAAGCTGTCGATGAGCCGGAAGTCCGCAAGGCTCTGGGCAAAGTCGATGGCCCAGGAGGTGTCGCCGCAGAGTACCGTCACGTCGTCGTCATGCAGTTGTGCGAAGGCGCGGCGCAGCCGCTCCACGTGGTCGTCCCACCCGGGGCCGAACACGTCCATGGGCTTGTTCACACTCAGCCCCAGGTGCAGGTCTCCGATGGCGTACAGGGCCATAGGCTATTTCTCTCCTATCTGAATCTCTGCCTGTCTCCCCGCTCAGCGCAGGAAGCTGAGGACCACTTCCTCCATCTCTTCCTTCTTCGTCACGCCGTTAAACCGGGGGACTTTGCCCTTCAGGGCCGCCAGCCGCCGGGGAGCGCTCACGCCGGAGGCCTTCTCCAGCTGGGCGATGCGGTCCACGCTGTCGGACACCGGCGTCTCCCCGATGGCGGCGAGGACGCTGTCGCAGAACTTGTAGGGGGAGGCGGTGGAGGCGAACACCGCGATGGTGTCGTCCCCGGTCTCCCGGCGGTAGTCCTCCAGCACCTTGGCCGCCACGGCGGTGTGGGTGTCGATGAGGTAGCCGTCGGCGTAGAGGGCGGTGATAGTGGCGGTGGTGTCCGCCTCGGTGGCAAAGCCGCCGTAGAACAGGGCCTGGAGCTTCTCCTTCATCTCCGCCGTGATCTCATAGCGGCCGGTGGTCTTGAGCTCCTCCATATAATCCCGCACCAGGGCGTCGTCCTCTCCGGAGAGCTCAAAGAGCAGCCGCTCCAGGTTGCTGGAGATGAGGATGTCCATGGAGGGGGACATGGTGGTGTGGAAGGGCCGGTTGCGGTCGTAGACGCCGGTGCGGATGAAGTCCGTGAGGACGTCGTTGCAGTTGCTGGCGCAGATCAGCCTGCCCACGGGGATACCCATTTTCCCGGCGTAGTGGCAGGCCAGGATGTTGCCGAAGTTGCCGGTGGGCACGCAGTAGTTCACCTTGTCCCCCAGGCGGATCTCCCCCTTGTTCAGAAGATCGCAGTAGGCGGAGACGTAGTAGACCACCTGGGGCAGGATGCGGCCCCAGTTGATGGAGTTGGCGGAGGAGAGGAAATACCCCCGGTCCGCCAGCTCCTTGCGCATGGCCTCGTCGGAGAAGATCCGCTTCACGCCGTTCTGGGCGTCGTCGAAGTTCCCCTCCACGGCGCAGACCCCCACATTGGCCCCCTCCTGGGTCACCATCTGGAGCTTCTGGATCTCGCTGACGCCGTCCCTGGGATAGAACACCAGGATTCTGGTCTGAGGCACATCCGCAAAGCCCTCCATGGCGGCCTTGCCGGTGTCGCCGGAGGTGGCCACCAGGATGCAGGCGGTCTTATCCTCCCCTGTCTTCCGGAGACTGGCGGAGAGGAGCTGGGGCAGCATCTGCAGGGCCATGTCCTTGAAGGCGCTGGTGGGGCCGTGCCACAGCTCCAGACACCAGGTCCTCCCCCCTACCCGGCGGAGGGGCGCGGCGTGGTCGGTGTCGAACTTGTCCGGGCCGTAGGCGTTTTCCGCGTACGCCTCCAGCTCCTCCGGGGTGAAGTCCGTGAGGAACTTGCCCATGATGTAGGCGGCCCGCTGCTGGTAGGTCATGGGGCACAGGGCCTCGATCTCCAGGGGGCTCAGGCCGGGAAACTCCGCCGGGGTGAACAGTCCGCCGTCCCGGCTCAGGCCCATCTTGATGGCCTCCGCCGCCGTCAGGCGCAGGGTCTTGTCGCGTGTGCTCAGATATTCCATATCCATATCCTCCCCTCCGCGCTCCTCTAAAACGCGTTGGTAATGTAGTTGATGGTGGGTTCCCCCTCCGAAGCGGGGTATACCTCCGCCACGTCGAAGCGGCAGAAGCACTCCCCCTGGCCGGTCTGGGCCAGATAATATTCCGCCGCGGTCCGCAGCTTCCGCTGCTTGGCGGGCGTCACCGCCTCCCGGGGGGCCGCAAAGCGGCTGCTGGTGCGGGTCTTGACCTCCACAAAGCAGAGGACCCCCTCCCGGCTGCGGGCGATGAGGTCGATCTCCCCGAAGCGGCAGCGGTACTGGCTGGCCAGGATCTGGCAGCCCTCCCGCCGCAGCCACCGGGCCACGGCCGCCTCCCCCCGGTTTCCCAGGCGCTTGCGCTCATCCATGGCGCTTGGCCTCCCACTTCTGGAGGAAGGTCCGCCGGTGGACGGGGCTGGGGCCGAATCGGTCCAGCATCTCGTAGTGGAGCTTGGTGCCGTAGCCCTTGTGCTGGTCGAAGCGGTACTGGGGGTATGCCTCCGCCAGCTGCTCCATATACCGGTCCCGGCTGACCTTGGCCAGGATGGAGGCGGCGGCGATGGAGAAGCTGCGGCCGTCCCCCTTCACCACGGTCTCGTGGGCCGTAATGATGGCGCAGCGGCTGCCGTGGTCCCGGTTGCCGTCGATGAGGGCGTAGTCCGCCGGCGGCGTGAGGCCGTCCATAGCCCGCTGCATGGCCAGCATCCTGGCGTTGAGGATGTCCAGCTCGTCGATCTCCTCCGCCGATACGGAGGCCACGGACCAGGCCGCCGCCCCCTCCCGGATCAGGTCAAAGATCTGATCCCTGCGCTTGGGCGTCACCTGCTTGGAGTCGTTGAGAAAGGGGAGCTCCAGCCCCCGGGGCAGTATCACCGCCGCGGCGTACACCGGCCCCGCCAATGGGCCCGCCCCCGCCTCGTCCACGCCGCACACGGCGGTATAGCCCGCCGCCGCGGCCCGCTCCTCATACTCCCAGCTGGGCATAATCGCCCTCCTTTTCCTATTCCATGTCCTCCGGCAGCTCCAGGGTAAAGCGGCCCAGCTTGCCGCCCCGGAACTCGTCCAGCAGGATCTTTGCCATCCGCTCGGTGTCCACCTCGCCGCCCCGGACCATGAAGCCCCGGCGGCGGCCGGCCTTCATCAGAAGGTCATAGCCGGTATCCTCCGGCGTGATCTCAATTTTATAGCGCTCCGCCAAAGCATGGGGATAGCGCTGGCCCAGCAGCTCCATGAGGCGGCAGGCCAGGGTCTCCGTGTCCAGAATCTCGTCCCGGACCGCCCCGGTAAAGGCCAGGTGCAGCCCCACCTGGGGGTCGTCAAACTTGGGCCAGAGCATGCCCGGCGTGTCCATCAGCTCCAGGCTCCGGTCCACCGGCACCCACTGCTGGGTCCGGGTGACGCCGGGCCGGTCCTCCGCCTTGGCGGTCTTGCGCCCCGCCACCTTGTTGATAAAGGTGGATTTGCCCACGTTGGGGATGCCCAGGATCATCACCCGCACCATGCGGCCCGCCTGGCCTTTCTCCGCATAGGCCGCCAGCTTCTCTGCCAGCAGCTCCCGGACGGCGGCGGCAAACCGGGCAGTCCCCTGGCCCTCCTTGGCGTTGACCTCCAGCACCGCGAAGCCACGGCTCTTGAACCAGGCGGCCCAGCGGCGGGTAGCGTCGCTGTCGGCCACGTCGATGCGGTTCAAAACAATCAGCCGGGGCTTTTCCGCCGTCAGCTCCTCCACATCCGGGTTCCGGCTGGATAGGGGGATCCGGGCGTCCAGGATCTCGCAGACCGCGTCCATGTGCTTGAGCTGGCTCTGGATCATCCGGCGGGTCTTGGTCATGTGGCCGGGGTACCACTGGATATTCATTTCCTGCTTGTTTTCCGCCATACGCGTACGCTCATTTCTTCGTTACTCAATAAGGCCGATGCGGCTCCAGTCCCGCTTCTCCGTATCCGGCGTCTCACCGGGGAACAGGAGGAGAATGGCTTTGCCCTGGATGTACCCCTCCTTCACCGGCCCCAGCTGGGTACTGCGGCTGTCGGTGCTGTGGTTGCGGTTGTCCCCCATGATGAACACCTCGTCCTCCGCCAGGGTCAGAGGGAACGTGGTGCCGTCGGTGGTGTAGGTGGGCTCCTTGATATAGGGCTCGTCCAGGGGCTCCCCGTCCACGTAGACGGTGCCGGTGACAAAGTCGATATCCACCGTCTGGCCCCCCACGGCGATGATCCGCTTGACCAGGGTGTCGTCCAGCTGGGCGTTGTAGGCGTTCACCACCACCACGTCCCCGGGCTGGAAGTCGCAGAACATGGAATTGAGCACCAGAATCCGGTCCCCGGTGTAGAGGGTGTTCTGCATGGAGGGGCCGCTGACGCCGATGAGCCGGGCCACAAAAGTGAATAAAAGCACCACTCCTACCACAGCGGCGATCAGGGAACGGGCCCAGTCGTAGATGCTGTTTTCCAGGCGGTCCGACTGTTTTTCCTCCGGTATTTCCTCCTCGGCGGACTTTTCCGCCGGGCCCACCTGATCCATCTCTTTCTTTTCCTCGGACATGACAGACACTCCTTACCGCATAGCATTCTAATTGTATAAGATACCACAAATCTCCCGGGATTACAACCAATATCTTCTTCCCCCGCTCCCAGGCTGAACAATACAAAAAGAGGCCGTCTCCAGGAGAGACGGCCTCTTTTTGTATCTCGGATCAAAGCTTCTCGCGGACCTTGGCAGCCTTGCCCACGCGGTCGCGCAGGTAGTACAGCTTGGCGCGGCGGACGATGCCGTGACGGACCACCTCGATCTTGTCGATGGTGGGAGAGTGCAGGGGGAAGACCTTCTCCACGCCCACGCCGTAGGACATACGGCGGACGGTGATGGTCTCCTCGATACCGCCGTGCTTCTTGGCGATGACGGTGCCCTCAAAGACCTGGATACGCTCGCGGGCGCCTTCCTTGACCTTCACGTGCACCTTGACGGTATCGCCCACCTCTACAGCGGGCATCTCCTTGAGCTGGGACTTAGTCAGTTCCTTGATGAGATCCATGGGATATTCCTCCTAATTTATAGGCGTTCGTAACGATTCACCAGGTCCGCCGGCCATATTGCCCGACCTTCTCGGCAGAGGACCGCCCTTTATCGCCATGATAGAATACCACAGCCCGAGGAAAAAAGCAAGAAAAATTTTCACCTTTTTCTCTCTTTTTCTCCCCCGGAGGAGGGGCCGCCGGAGCGGCGGGCATCAGTAGTTGAGGAACTTCTCCACGTCCCTGTTGGCCCCCAGAATGAACATGGTCTCATCCGCCGAGAAGCAGTGGGTGGGGCCGGGCAGGGGCTCCAGCTTCTCCTCCCGCCGGGTGGCCAGGATGTTGATGCGGTACTTCTGCCGCACCGCCAGCTCCACCACCGTCTTTCCCACCCAGGCGGCGGGCACCGCCGTCTCGTAGATGGAGTACTCCGGCGTGAGCTTGATATAGTCGAAGATGTGGTCCGCAGTGTAGCGCACCGCCGCCCAGGAGCCCATCTGCTTCTCCGGATAGATGACGTCGTCCGCGCCGTTGCGCAGGAGGAACTTGGCGTGGACGTCCCGGGTGGCCCGGGCCACCACAAAGGGCGCGCCGTACTCCTTCAGCAGGGCCGTGGCCTCCAGGGAGCTCTGGAAGTTGTCCCCCACCGTCACCACGCACAAATCGAAATTCCGCACTCCGAGGGACGCTACAAACTGCTCGTTGGTGGCGTCGCCGATCTGGGCGTTGGTGACAAAGGGCAGGGCCGCGTTGACTCTGTCCTCGTTCATATCCACCGCCAGCACCTCGTGGTGCAGGTCGTGGAGCCGCTGGGCCATGTGGCGGCCAAACCGCCCCAGGCCGATCAGTAACACAGATTTCATATCGATTCCTTTCTCTTATCCCACGTTGACCTGTTCCTGGGGGTACTGGGCATAGCTCACCGCCCCGCTGGTCACCGCGTAAATCATGGTGAGGCCGCCCACCCGGCCTATGTACATGAGGAAAATCAGGATTAACCGGGAGACAGTTCCCAACTCCGGGGTGACCCCCAGGGACAGTCCCACCGTGCCCACGGCAGAGGCCGCCTCAAACAGCGCCGCCATCATGGGGATCCCCTCCAGGCAGCAGATCACGATGCCGCCGGTGAGGAACAGCACCAGGTACAGGAGAAAAATGGCGCTGGCGTTGCGCAGGGCAGGCTCCGCCAGCCGCCGTCCGAAACAGTGGGCGCTGCTGCTGCGGCGGAATACCGCGAAGGCGCTCAGCAGCAGCACCGCCAGGGTGGTGGTCTTGAAGCCGCCGGCGGTGGAACCCGGGGAGCCGCCGGTGAGCATCAGGAGAATGGTCAGCAGCTGGCTGGGGGCGCTGAGGGCCGTAAGGTCCACGGTGTTGAAGCCGGCGGTCCGGGGTGTGGCCGACTGGAAGGCGGCAGCCAGCACCTTCTCCCCCGCCGAGAGGCCCTCCCACTGGGGCAGCCGGAACTCATAGAGGCCGAAAAACAGCAGGCCGCCCAGGAGCAGGCCCGCGGTGGTCACCAGGATCAGCTTGCTCTGGAGCCGGTAGGCCCGCAGGTGCCGGTGGTGCTGGAAGATGTCCTGCCAGGTGAGAAAGCCCAGGCCGCCCACCACGATCAGCCCGGCGATGGTCAGGCTCACCAGTGGGTCCCCCACATAGGCCGTGAGGGACGAATAGGCGGCCTCCTCCCCCATGAGGTCGAAGCCCGCGTTGCAGAAGGCGGAGACGGAGTGAAACACCGCGTACCAGAGCCCTTTGAAAAGCCCCATCCGGGGACAGAAACGGATGGCCAGCAGCGCCGCCCCGACCCCCTCGATGGCAAGGGCCGTCTTCAGGATAAAGCTGGTCATCCGGACAATGCCGCCCACCTGGGGGGCGGCGATGGACTCCTGCATGACCCAGCGCTGCTTGAGCCCGATCTTTCTTCCGGAAAACATAAAGATCGCCACCGCCATGGTCACAACGCCCATACCGCCCACCTGGATCAGCAGCAGGATCACCGCCTGTCCGAAGGGAGTCCAGTACTGGACCGTGTCGTGGAGGATCAGTCCGGTGACGCAGGTGGCGGAGGTGGCGGTAAAGAGGGCGTCCACAAAGGAGGCGCTTCCCGGCTCCCGGGTGGCAAAGGGGAGCATCAGCAGCAGCGTCCCCGATAAAATCAACAGCAGAAACCCCGCGATGATGATCTGTGCGGGGGTCACGCGCTCATTCTTCCAAAACGGCATTTCAGTCCTCCCTTTTGCCGCTATCGTATGCGCTTCCGGCGCAATCGTCAACCCCTTTTTCACAGGGTGAGAGCTTGTTGTATTGTAGCACGGGGGAAGTGAGGATGAAATAAAGAGAGCTCCTTTTGTATTAAGACCACATTAAGACGCGGCGGGCCGCCCCTCAGGATTCTGCGGCGGCCCCCCGGATAAGGCGGGCGGGGCGATCCTTCTCTCTGCCGGATAAAACAGAAGGCTCGCCGGGAAAAGGAGCCCCATCCCTGGCAGCATCCCCAAAGACGTCCTCCCCTGTCATTTCCCGCCCGTTCAAAACCCGGCCCGTGCGCTTATGCACGGGCCGGGTCTCTGATGGGCCGACTGTTCTGTTTTCATGGAGGAATGCCTGTGATCCGCCCCTCCGGCTCTACCTGACGCTTTCGATGAACCGCAGGAACGCCGCTCTCCCCTGCTCATCGCACTTGTACACGCCGGCGTGCTCCAGAACCCTGGCGAATACCGCGCCGATCTCTTTCTGGAGAATCCCGTCGGCGTTCTCCCGGGTAAAGCTGTACCGGCTGCACAGCTCCTTAGCCCACTCGGCGTGCTTCTCCAGGTCGGGATCGCCGGCGGGGTCGCCGCCCTCGGCCAGCACCTGGGCCAGCTTGGCCATCTCGCCCTTCAGCCGGGCGGGCAGCACCGCAAGGCCCATGACCTCAATGAGGCCAATGTTCTCCTTCTTGATGTGGTGGAGCTCCTTGTGGGGGTGGTAGACGCCCATGGGGTGCTCCTCGGTGGTGATGTTGTTGCGCAGCACCAGGTCCAGCTCAAATTGGCCGTCCCGCATGCGGGCGATGGGGGTGATGGTGTTGTGGGGCTCGCCGTCGGTCTCCGCGAAGATGAAGGCCTCGGGATCGGAGTAGCCCCGCCAGGCGGCGAGAATCCTGTCCGCCAGCTCCACCAGCCGCTCGTCATGCTCGCTCCGTAGACGGATCACGGACATGGGCCTCCACGTCCTCAAAGCCCGGGAAACGCACCGCCCGCTCCACCGGCGCCTTCTCCATGGCGAAGGTGTAGTGGCCGCCCTGGAAGTGGTCGTGGCTGAGGATGGAGCCGCCCACGATGGGCAGGTCCGCGTTGGAACCCACAAAGTAGTGGGGAAACAGCTTCACAAAGTCCAGGAGCTTGCGGAAGGTGGCCCGCTCGATCTTCATGGGGGTGTGGCAGCTGTTGAAGACGATGCAGTGCTCGTTGTAGTAGACATAGGGGGAGTACTGGAGGAACCAGTCCCGGCCGTCGATGGTGACGGGAATGATCCGGTGGTTCTGCCGGGCGGGGTGGTTCATCCGGCCGGCGTAGCCCTCGTTCTCCCGGCAGAGCTGGCATTTGGGATAGCCGCTCTGGGGCGCGGCCTTGGCCGCCGCGATGGCCCGGGGGTCCTTCTCCGGCTTGGAGAGGTTGATGGTGATATCCAGATCGCCATAGGCCGTGGGGGTGACCCACTTGACGTCCTTGGCGATGCGGTAGCGGCGGATGTAGTCCGTATCCTGGCTGAATCGGTAGTACCACTCGGTGGCCATCCAGGGGCTCTCGGCGTACAGACTGTGGAAGCGCGCCTGGACCTGGGAGGGACGGGGCGTCAGCACGCCCATGAGCTTTGTGTCGAAGAGGTCCCGGCTGGTGATATTGTCCTCTATGACGCCCCGGGCCGCCGCGTCGTCCAGCAGCTCCCTGAGGATGTCCTCCAGGGCCATCTCCCGCACCGGCTCCGCCGGCTCCTGGTAGTCGCTCAGCCCCATGACCTCCAGCAGGCGGTTCACCGCCCACACCCGGTCGGCAGGTTCAATGAGCCCCGTGCGGACGCCGTAATCCGCCAGGGCCGCGATAGCATGGTCGATCATTGGAATCCCCTCCTTTTATACAAGACGTACGCCGCCCACCGGGCGGATGGTCAGCACATGGCAGGCGCCCACACCCAGCACCTTGTCCATGCCGGTGCGGAACTGCTCCAGCATGTCCAGCGGCACAAAGGCCTGGATGGTGCCGGCAAAGCCGCCGCCGTGGACCCGGCAGGCGCCCCGTCCTCCCAGCAGCCGCTCGCACAGGGCCAGGGCCACCGCCACCTCCTGGTGGTGGGTATAGCCGGCGGGCACCACGTTCTGGAGCATCCGCCAGCTGGAGAGGCCCGACTCGGTGATGAGGGACAGGAAGGTGTCGAAATCCCCCTTCCGCAGGGCCTCCACCTGGCTTGCCACCCGGCGGTTGTCGTTGTACACATGGATGGCCCGCAGCACCGCCCGGTCGCCGGCCTTCAGCCGCAGGGCCGGCAGGGCCGCGTAGAACTCCTCCTCCGGGATCTCCCGCAGCACGTCCTTGCCGAAGTGGCCGCAGACCTCCTTCAGCTCCCGGGTGACGGCGGCGTACTCGTCGGTGAGATCCGCGTGGTCCGCGCCGCTGTCGATAATGCAAAGGGCGTGGCCGGAGGCGGCAAAATCGTAGTCCACCCGCTCCACGATGGGGTTGGCGTTATCCTGGAAGTCGATGGTCACCATGCCGCCCACGGAGGAGGCCATCTGGTCCAGCAGGCCGCTGGGCTTGCCGAAATAGACGTTTTCCGCGTACTGGCCGATCTGGGCCAGGCGCACCGCGTCGCACTTGTCCTCGTTGAAAAGGCTGTTGATGATGTTGCCCACCAGCACTTCGAAGGCCGCGCTGGAGCTCAGGCCGCTACCCTTGAGCACGTTGGAGGTGGTGTAGGCGTTGAAGCCCTGGAGCTCACAGCCGTGCTGGGCAAACCAGGCGGCGATGCCCCGGATGAGGGAGGCGGAGGTGTTGCGCTCCTCCTCCCGGATGGAGAGATCGTCCAGGTCCACCTCGTCCATGGGGAAGCCCTCGCTCTGGATGCGGATGGTGCGGTCCCCGCTGGGGGCCACGGCGGCGATCACGTCCAGGTTGACGCTGCCCGCCAGAACACGTCCCCGCTGGTGGTCGGTGTGGTTGCCGCCGATCTCCGTGCGGCCGGGGGCGGAAAACAGCGCCGCCTGGCTGTAGGGGCCGAAGGCCGCCTCCAGACCGGCAAGAGCCTTCTGATAGCGCGCCAGCTGCTCCGCTGTTTCCTGCTCGCCGTAGAGCGCAGCGATCGCCGCCTGGAGTCGGTCGGAATCTGCGGCGGGTGCAAAATGATAGCTCATGGTGTCCTCCCTGTCAGCCCGCCTTTATCAAGCGGATATTTTACATTCATTATACTGATGCCGTTTTTTTCGGAACATGGATTTTCCATTCATTATAGATGAACTTTTGCCCTCTGTGTCGGCCGTCTACCGCCCCTCCTCCGCCTCCCGACGCAGGTTGTTGGCGTACTGCCGGGGGGATACGCCCTTGATCTCCTTGAAGGCCCTGGAGAAGTAGAAGGGGTCCTCAAAGCCCACGGAGTTGGAAATCTCCTGGATGGAGCAGCTGGTGGTGGCCAGCAGGGCGCAGGCCCGCTCGATCCGGTACTCCAGGAGAAAGCGCTTGGGAGACATCTGGAAGCGCTTGACAAAGCGCCGGTAGAGGCTGCTGTGGCTCACCGAGGCATAGGCCGCCAGGCCCTCCACGGTGATGGGCTCCTCGTAGTGGGTGATGATGTAGTCCGCCGCCAGGCGGGCGCAGTCCATCACCTCCCGCTGCTGGTCCTGCCGCCGCTGGGATGTACGGATCAGAAAGGCCAGCAGCGCGTACAGCCGGGAGGTCATCTCCAGCCCCTCCCAGGTGGAGGTGCCGTAGTGGTCGTAGATGCCGGTGATCAGCTGGCGGATCTGCTCGCTGTCCCGGCCGGAGAAAACCGGATTCTCCGGGGAAAAGTCCGTCTGCTCCATGTATCCGGCCGCGTCCAGACCGCTGAAGCCAACCCATATGTACTCCCACGGCTCCTGGGCATCGGCAAAATAGTGAATCGTGGTGTTGGGGTAGCTCAGGAAGGTATCCCCCGCCTGCAGCTCATAGCGCTTTTCCCGGCAGATGAACGTCCCTTTCCCGCCGATGATATAGTGGAGCAGAAAATGATTTCGGACGCCGGGACCCCAGCCGTAGCTGGGAGAACACTGCTGGCAGCCCGTGTTCTGGACATAGAGCGATGCCGTTCGGCGTTCCAGCTTCATCGAGTGTTTATAAATACTGCTCTGTTGGTCGTTCATATGCATCTCCCTTTCCCTTTTCCGATATCTTCCGCCGGATGCGGCGGTGAAATGGACAGCAATCCTCCTCTGGATTTATTATACATGACCGACAATTGGTTTGTCCATATTTTCTGTCAAATCTGCCCGAAAAATCCTGTAAAAAGACCACACACCTGTTACAATTCTTACAAATTTTGTGAAAATTGCCGGAAATGATTCCCAGCCTTTGTCCATAATCATAAAGGTTTTTTCAAGATTTCCTTGACTTTTTACTTTCATCATACTATCATGCTAAAGTACGAAAGCAACAGAAAGGAGGCGGACCGATGGATATGTTCCGCACCAAGGGGGCTGCTCTTCTGGTGGAGGCGATCCTGTCTCTGAAAAATGAGGCGGAATGCCGGGCGTTCCTGGAGGATGTCATGACCGGGAAAGAGATCCAGGACTGCGGCCAGCGGCTCCTGGTGGCCCAGCTCCTCAGCCGCCAGATGGTCTACAGCCAGATCGCCGAGGTCACCGGCGCCAGCAGCGCCACCATCAGCCGGGTCAACCGCTGCTATGTCTACGGCGCCGGCGGCTACCGCACGGTGCTGCCCCGGCTGGCGGACAGCACCGGCAAGGCAGAGGAGGAATGTATCATATGAGCCACACAGACTTTCAGCGGCCCGACGAGGCGGTCAGCCTCCGTCTGCGCCAGCTCTACCGCCGCCACGGCTACCTGCCCTACCGCATGAGCAAGTTCGAGTCCTACGACCTCTATGTGCGCAACAAGCGCTTTCTGCTCAGCGAGAATATCCTCACCTTCACCGACACCGACGGCCGCCTCATGGCCCTCAAGCCGGACGTGACGCTGTCCATCATCAAGAACACCCGGGACACCGTGGGGGCGCTGCAGAAGGTATATTATAATGAGAACGTCTACCGGGCCGCCCCCGGCTCCGGATACCGGGAGATCATGCAGACGGGCCTGGAGTGCATCGGCCGGCTGGACGCCTTCGCCATCGGCGAGGTGCTGTCCCTGGCCGCCCGGAGCCTGGCGGCTATCAGCGGTTCCTACATCCTGGACCTGAGCCACATGGGCTTTGTGGCGGGACTCCTGGAGGGACTGGAGGAGGACGCGGCCTCGGAGCTCCTCACGGAGATCTCCCGGAAAAACGTCTTCGCCATCCACGAGGTATGCGCCCGGAGAGGCCTCCCGGCGGAGCTGGCGGAGAAGGCGGAGATCCTCGCCCGGCTCTACGGTCCGCCGGAGCAGGTGCTCCCCCGGCTGGCGCCCCTCTCCCGCGGGCCGCAGATGGACGCCGCCCTGGCGGAGCTCCAGGAGCTGTGCGGCCTGATGGCGGCCATGGGTCTTTCGGAAAACCTCCGGCTGGATTTCTCCATCGTCAACGACATGAACTACTACAACGGCGTCATCTTCCGGGGCTATCTGCCGGGCCTCGCCAGCGGCGTGCTGGCCGGCGGGCAGTACGACAATCTCCTGCGGCGGATGGGCAGGACCGGCGGAGCCATCGGCTTTGCCGTGTACCTGGACCAGCTGGAGCGGCTGGGCAGCGGCGGACCGGAGTGGGATGTGGACGTACTGCTGCTGTACGGCCCCGGAGACGACCCCGCCGCCGTGGCCCTCCAGGCGGAGGAGCTGATGGCCCGGGGCGAGAGCGTGCGGGCGGAGCGGTTCGTCCCCGCCGGGCTCCGCTGCGGCCGGATCATCTCCATGGAGAAAGGAGCGCGCCTGTGAGTGAGTTCATCAACATCGCCCTGCCCAAGGGGCGGCTGGGAGAGAAAGTCTACCGGCTGTTCCGGGACGCGGGGTACGAGTGCCCCTCCATCGAGGAGGAGAACCGCAAGCTGATCTTCGAGAACCCGGAAAAGGGCGTGCGGTACTTCTGGGTGAAGCCCTCGGATGTGGCCATCTATGTGGAGCGGGGCGCGGCGGACGTCGGCGTGGCGGGCAAGGACATCCTCCTGGAGTACGCCCCGGACGTCTATGAGCTGGCGGACCTGGGCCTGGGCAAGTGCCGGATGTGTGTGGCGGCCAAGAAGGACTTCCGGGACCGGGGGGAGCGCACCCTCCGGGTGGCCACCAAGTTCCCCCGCATCGCCGGGCGCTACTACGCCTCCCTCAGCCGGGAGATCGATATCATCCACCTCAACGGCTCCATCGAGATCGCCCCCATTCTGGGGCTCAGCGACGTGATCGTGGACATCGTGGAGACCGGCAAGACCCTGCTGGAGAACGACCTGGAGCCCAAGGAGACCATCGTCCCCATCAGCGCCCGGCTCATCGCCAACAAGGTCAGCTATAAGTTCAAGCACCAGCAGATCACCGCGCTGTGCGAACAGATCCAGCTCCGCTGCCGGTAGGACCGGCAGCCGGGAGAACGCGCGGGCAGCCGCCCGCGGGAAGAGAGGAATTCCCCTATGATCACCATATACCCCTTCAGCAAAGTTTCCCCCGATCAGGTTTTCGCCCGTCCTGAGGACCGGCGGGACGTGGCGGGCACCGTGTCCGCCATCATCGACGACGTCCGCCGCTGCGGCGACGAGGCCCTCATCCGCTACGCCAGGGAGTTCGACAAGGCGGAGCTCACCGCCCTGGAAGTTCCGGCGGACCTGCTGGACCAGGCGGTAGCCGCCCTGGAGCCCGGTCTCCGGGCCATCCTGGAGGAGGCGGCGGAGCACATCCGGGACTTCCACCGCCGTCAGGTCCGGAACAGCTTCGTCGTCAGTGAGCGGGATGGCATCATCCTGGGCCAGAAGGTCACCCCCATCGAGCGGGTGGGGCTCTACATCCCCGGCGGCACCGCCGCCTACCCCTCCTCGGTGCTGATGAACTGCATCCCCGCCAAAATTGCCGGCTGCCGGGAGATCGTGATGGTCTCCCCCCCCACCTGCAGCGGCGACGTGAATCCCGTGATTCTGGCGGCGGCCCGGATCGCCGGGGTGGACCGGGTGTTCCGCTGCGGCGGGGCCCAGGCGGTGGCCGCCCTGGCCTACGGCACGAAGACCGTCCCCCGGGTGGACAAAATCGTGGGCCCCGGCAACGCCTTTGTGGCGGAGGCCAAGCGGCAGGTCTTCGGCCGGGTGGCCATCGACATGATCGCCGGGCCCAGCGAGATCCTGGTGCTGGCGGACGGGGCTTCCAACCCCCGCCACGTGGCCGCCGATCTGCTCAGCCAGGCGGAGCACGATAAAATGGCCAGCGCCGTGCTGGTCACCGACTCGGCGGAGCTGGCCCAGGCGGTCAGCGACGAACTGGAGCGGCAGATCCCCCTGCTGCCCCGGGCGGATATCGCCCGGGCCTCCATCGACCACTGCGGCAAGATCATCGTGGCCGACGATCTCCTCCAGGCCATCGACATCGCCAACGAGATCGCCCCGGAGCACCTGGAGGTGTGTGTGGACAACCCCTTCGACTACCTGGACAAGATCCGCAACGCGGGGTCCATCTTCCTGGGCCGCAACTGCCCGGAGGCCCTGGGGGACTACTTCGCCGGCCCCAACCACACCCTGCCCACCAGCGGCACCGCCCGCTTCTCCAGTCCCCTGTCCGTGGATGACTTCGTGAAGAAATCCCAGTTTACCTACTACACCGGCGACGCCCTCTCCTCTGCCAGCGGCAAGATCGCCGCCTTCGCCCGGCAGGAGGGGCTGGAGGCCCACGCCCGCAGCGTCCTGGTACGATTTGAGAAAGAAGGTGAGGAGCAATGAGCCGCTTCCTCAGCCAGCGTTTCGCCGCCCTGGAGGCCTACACCCCCGGCGAGCAGCCCCAGGACATACAGTATGTGAAGCTCAACACCAACGAGTCCCCCTTCCCCCCCTCCCCGGAGGTCATCGCCGCCGTCAGCGCCGCCCAGGTGGCAAAGCTGAACCTCTACCCCGACCCCACCTGCCGCGTCCTCAAGGAGAAGCTGGCCGCCCTCTGCGGTCTGGCCCCGGAGAACGTGTTCATCTCCAACGGCTCCGACGACATCCTGAACTTCTCCTTCATGGCTTTCTGCGACGAGAGCCGTCCGGTGGCCTTCCCCGCCATCAGCTACGGCTTCTATCCTGTTTACGCCGACCTCTACCACCTGCCCTACACGGCCATCCCCCTGCGGGAGAACTTCCGGCTGGAGCCGGAGGACTACTGCGGCCTCAACCGCAACGTCGTCATCGCCAACCCCAACGCCCCCACCGGACGGGCCATCTCCCCCACCGACGTGGAGAAAATCCTCGCCTCCAACCCCAACCACGTGGTGCTCATCGACGAGGCCTATGTGGACTTCGGCGGCGAGAGCTGCCGGGGGCTGATCCCCCGGTATGACAACCTCTTGGTGTGCCAGACCTTCTCCAAGTCCCGGTCCATGGCCGGCGGACGTCTGGGTTTTGCCCTGGGGAACGCAGACCTCATCGCGGACCTGGAGAAAATCAAGTACTCCACCAATCCCTACAACATCAACCGCCTGACCCTGGCGGCCGCCGAGGCGGCGGTGGACAGCAACGACTACTACGTAAAAAACTGCCTCATTATTGCGGAGAACCGGGCGTACACCGTTGCCGCCCTCTCTGAGCTTGGCTTCGAGACGGTGCCCAGCGTGGCAAACTTCATCTTCACCCGCTGCGGCAGCATAAAAGGGGATGACCTTTACAGAAGGTTGAAAGCAAAGGGCGTCCTGGTCCGCCACTGGAACAAGCCGGAGATTTCGGACTATGTCCGCGTCACCATCGGCTCCCGGGAGCAGATGGACATCTTCCTGGACCGGGTCCGGGAGCTTTTGAAGGAGGAATGAGCCTATGCGCAGCGCGTCTATCACCCGAAAGACCGGCGAAACCGACATCTCCCTGACGCTGAACCTGGATGGAAAGGGCGAATCCTCCCTCTCCACCGGCTGCGGCTTTCTGGACCACATGCTGACGCTGTTCGCCAAGCACGGACGGTTTGACCTCACTGTCACCTGCAAGGGGGACACCTGGGTGGACGACCACCACACGGTGGAGGACATCGGCATCTGCCTGGGGGACGCCTTCGCCCAGGCCCTGGGGGACCTCCGGGGCGTGCAGCGCTACGGCAGCGTCACCCTGCCCATGGACGAGGCCCTGATCCTCACGGCGGTGGACCTCTCCGGCCGGGGGATGCTCTGCTGTGATCTGGACATCCCCACGGAGAAGGTGGGCACCTTCGACACGGAACTTACGGAGGAGTTCCTGCTGGCCTTCGTCCGCCGGGCCAACCTCACCCTCCACATCCGTCAGCTAGCCGGTAAAAACAGCCATCACATCATCGAGGGCACTTTCAAGAGCCTGGCCCGCTCCCTGCGGCAGGCGGTAGCCATCGATCCCGCCTGCGCCGGGGAGATCCCCTCCACCAAGGGGGTACTGTAGATGATCGCCATTATCGACTACGGCGTGGGGAACCTCTTCTCCCTGCGCAGCTCCCTGGCGGCGGTGGGGGCCCAGGCGGTGGTCACCGGGGACCCTGCGGTGATCTGCGGGGCGGACAAGCTGATCCTCCCCGGCGTGGGGGCCTTTGCCGACGCGGCGGGGCTGCTGCGCCGCAGCGGCTTGGATCGGGTGGTCTGCGACGAGGCCCGGTCCGGCAAGCCTCTGCTGGGCATCTGCCTTGGCATGCAGCTGCTGCTGGAGGAGAGCCTGGAGTACGGCCGCCACCCCGGCCTGGGGCTGATCCCCGGCACGGTGGCCCCCATCCGGGATGTGATCCCCGCCTCCTACAAGGTGCCCCACATCGGCTGGAACGCCCTCCACTTCCCCAAGGAGCGCCCGGTCCATCCCCTGTTTTCCCGGATTCAGGAGGGGGACTGCGTGTACTTCGTCCACTCCTACTATGGGGCCGACTGCGCCGACAGCGTCATCGCAACCGCCGAGTACGGCCCGGAGCTCACCGCCGCGGTGGCCCGGGACAACGTGATGGGGGTCCAGTTCCACCCGGAGAAGAGCGGGGCCGTGGGCCTCGCCATCCTGGCGGCCTTCTGCGAGGGAAAGGGGGAAACGCTATGCTGATTTTTCCCGCTATTGACCTGAAAAACGGTAAAGTTGTCCGCCTTTATAAAGGTGATTTTGCAACAGTCCACCAGGTAGCAGACGACCCAATTGCCACAACAAAGGCATTCCTCGCCGCCGGGGCCCGCCACATCCACATGGTGGACCTGGACGGAGCCAGGGACGGCGTCCGCCAGAACGGGGACATCGTCCGGGCCGTGGCGGAGACCGGCCTGCGGCTGGAGCTGGGCGGCGGCATCCGGTCCATGGCGGACCTGGAGGCGGTATTCGCCCTGGGGGTATGGCGGGCGGTCATCGGCTCCGCCGCCGTCAGCGACCCGGACTTTGTGAAGGAGGCCGTCGGGCGCTATGGTCCCCAGCGCATCGCCGTGGGCATCGACGCCAAGGACGGCCTGGTCCGCACCGCCGGCTGGACAGAGAACGCCGGGATCGACTACCTGGCCTTCGCCAGGCAAATGGAATCCATTGGAGTAAAGTATATTATCTTTACAGATATTGACACCGACGGAACTCTCTCCGGCCCCTCCCTGGGGCGGCTGGCGGAGCTCCAGAGGGCGGTATCCTGCTCCATCACCGCCTCCGGCGGCGTCTCCGGCAACCAGGACATCCGCACGCTCCGGGATATGGGCCTCTACGCCGCCATCATCGGCAAGGCCTGGTACGCCGGGGCCATTGATCTGGCCCAGGCGGCGGCGGACGCGGGCGAACAGGAGGTGGAGGTATGATCACCAAGCGCATCATCCCCTGCCTGGACGTGAAGGACGGCCGGGTGGTGAAGGGGGTCAACTTCCTGGGGCTGGCGGACGTGTCCAGCCCGGTGAAGCTGGCCAAGTTCTACAGCGACTGCGGCGCCGACGAGCTGGTATTCTACGACATCACCGCCTCCGCCGAGGGCCGGGCCCTGTTCACCGACATTCTCACCGAGGTGGCCTCCACCATCTTCATCCCCCTCACCGTGGGGGGCGGCATCAACACCGTGGAGGACTTCGACCGGGTGCTCAAGTGCGGCGCGGACAAGGTCAGCGTCAACTCCGGGGCCATCCGGGACCCCTCCCTCATCGGCAGCGCCGCCCGGAAGTACGGCGACCAGTGCGTGGTCCTCTCCGTGGACGCCAAACGGGTGGACGGAAGGTTCCGGGTCTTCGCCAAGGGGGGCCGGGAGGACACGGGCCTGGACGCCATCGAGTGGATCAGAAGCGGCGTCCGCAGCGGCGCCGGTGAGATCGTTCTCAACAGCATCGACACCGACGGGGTGAAGCAGGGCTTCGACCTGGAGATGCTCGCCGCCGTGTGCGAGGCGGTGGACGTGCCGGTGATCGCCTCCGGCGGCGCGGGGTCCATCGACCACTTCAAAACCCTCTTCCACACCCTCCCCAAGGTGGACGCGGGCCTTGCGGCCTCCATCTTCCACTTCGGCGAGGTGTCCATCCCCGACCTGAAGCGGCAGCTGGCCGCCGACGGCGTCAACATGCGGCTGTAGGGCCGGAAAGGGGCGCAACACCTATGCTGGAATACAGGTTTGACACCCAGCTCCTCATCGCAGGCACCGGCCTGGACGAGGACGCCATCCGGGCCTATATCACCGCCAACATCCCCGGCGACTGCCTTCTGGCCTTCGGCGACGAGGACCTCATCAAGATCCACTTCCACACCAACGTCCCCTGGAAGGTGCTGGAGTACGGCGCGTCCCTGGGGGACATCCACGACATCGTGGTGGAGAACATGGAGCGGCAGGCCGCCGGGCTCCAGGGGTAGGGGCCGTGACGGATTGGCAACTGCGCCCGGCAGAAGAAAAGGACTGCGAGTTCCTCTACCAGGTGAAAAAGCAGTCCAACTTCGGCTACATCTCCGCCCTCTGGGGCTGGGACGAGGACGCCCAGCGGCGGGAGTTCGCCCGGGACTTCCGGCAGCTCCGGGAGTTCTCCGTCATCACGGTGGACGGCGCCGACGCGGGGTTCCTCCAGCTGCAAAAAGGATCTGACTTCCTCAACGTGGCGGAGATCCACCTCCTCCCCCCCTTCCAGGGGCAGGGCGTGGGCTCCGCCCTGCTGAGAAGCCTCCAGGACAACCAGGAGGGGCTCCCGGTCCTCATCGGCTGTTTCCGGGCAAACAAAAGAGCCTACCAACTGTACCGGCGGCTGGGGTTCACCCCCGTCACGGAAAACGACACCCATTTTATTCTCATCTACCATCCCACAACACAAGAGGAGCAGCACTATGCTAAATATTGACGATCTGAAATTCAACAGCCACGGCCTGATCCCCGCCGTCGTGGTGGACGCTGCCACGAAGAAGGTCCTGACCCTGGCCTACATGAACCGGGAGAGCCTGGCCATCAGCATGGCCGAGGGCCGCACCTGCTTCTGGTCTCGGTCCCGCCAGGAGCTCTGGCGCAAAGGGGAGACCAGCGGCAACGTCCAGCACATCGTGGACATCACCGCCGATTGCGACCGGGACGCCCTGGTGGTCACCGTCAACAAGGAGGGCCCCGCCTGCCACCTGGGCACCGACTCCTGCTTCAACGACAAGGTATACGTCTCCCCGGACCAGGGAGCTCCCTTCTCCGTGGAGGGGCTCTATGAATTGCTCCAGGGCCGCAAGGCACAGCTGCCGGAGGGCTCCTACACCACCTACCTCTTCCAGAAGGGTCTGGACAAGATCCTCAAGAAGGTGGGCGAGGAGTCCACGGAGGTCATCATCGCCGGCAAGGCGGAGGACAAGGCGGAGACCATCTACGAGATCGCGGACCTCATGTACCACGTGATGGTGCTGATGGTGGAGATGGGCATCTCCGTGGAGGACGTGATGGCGGAGCTTGCCTCCCGGCACGTCATCGACCACAAGGTAAAACAGGAGAAAATGACCAAATGATCCTCCAGAACCTCCACACCCACACCCGGTACGGGGACGGGAAAAACACCCCGGAGGAGATGGTCCTGGGGGCCATCCGGGCCGGGTGCGCCTCCCTGGGCTTCTCTGAGCACAGCCCACTGCCGCCGGAGCTGGACCCGGACGGCTGGACCATGGCGGAGAACGACATGGCGCGCTATCGCTCGGAGGTCCTGGCCCTGCGGGACAAGTACGCCGGGAAGATCTCCCTCTATCTGGGACTGGAGCAGGACATGGACTCCTCGGTCACGGAGGGGCCCTGGGACTACCGCATCGGCTCCGTCCATGGCTTGCATGCCGACGGCTGCTACTTCTCCGTGGACAACACGGCGGCGGTCCTCCGGGATGCCGTGGAGCGCTGCTATGGCGGCGATCCGATGGCCCTGGCGGAGGCCTACTACCGCAAGCTCTCCCAGGTGGCGGAGGCCACCGGCTGCGAGATCGTGGGGCACTTTGACCTGCTGACCAAGTTCAACGAGGACGGAGCGTTCTTCGACGAGAGCAGTCCCCGGTACCGGAAGGCGGCGCTGGAGGCCCTGGAGGCCCTCTCCGGGAGAGGGCTCATTTTCGAGATCAACACCGGCGCCATCTCCCGGGGCTACCGCACCGCACCCTACCCCGCCCCTTTCCTGCTGCGGGAGCTGCGCCGCCGGGGGGAGGCCATCTGCATCACCAGCGACAGCCACAGCGCGGACACCATCCTCTTCGGCTCTGCCCAGGCGGCGGAGCTGGCCCGCTCCTGCGGCTTCACGGAGAGTATGGTTCTGACGGAAAAGGGCTTTCTCCCTCAAAAATTAGTGTAAAGGCTTTTTGCTTTATTGTCTCAACATACCAGTTATTGGGGTCAAAAAACAGGCCGGCTGCGGGAACAATTCCCGCAGCCGGCCTGTTTTTGACAGAGGCCGCCGTCAGCGCGGCGCCTCCTCAAAGCCGTTTGCCGATCAGCCCGGAGGCCAGGTCATGTCCCGGCCCGCCAGCACATGGAAGTGCAGGTGGGGCACGGTCTGCTGGCCCTGCTCGCCGATGTTGGACACCACCCGGTAGCCCTTCTCCGCGAACCCCAGCTGGGACGCAAGCTTTGCGATGACCGCGAAGATGTGGCCCACGGTGGGGGCGCTCTCCTCGTTCACTGCGGAGACGGACTGGATGTGGGCCTTGGGCACCACCAGGAAGTGGGTGGGGGCCTGGGGGTTGATGTCGTAGAAGGCGTAGCAGAGGTCGTCCTCGTACACCTTGTTGCTGGGGATCTCCCCGGCAATGATCTTGCAGAACAGGCAGTCGCTCATGGTATCGCTCTCCTTTCCGTATGGTTACTGCTCCGGCACCACCGCGAAAAACAGCAGGTCCGCGGCGCTGTCGTTGATGAGGCTGTGGGCGTGGCCCTTGGGACAGTAGTGGCAGGAGCCGGGGCCCAGCGGCTCATAGGCGCCGTCGCACAGGACCTTGCCCTGCCCCTCCAGCACATAGATGATCTCGCTGTTGGTCTCATGGGTGTGCAGGCCGATGGACGCGCCGGGGATCAGCCGCCCCCGCATGATCTTGCACTGTCCGTCGGTATAGGTGCGCAGGGCGACCTCCTTTTCGCCGTCCCGCATGTGGGGGACGATCTGTTCCTCCATGGCCGCAAAATCGATCCGCATGGTTTTCCCCTTTCCGGGCACAGCGCCCTAGGCGATGAATTGATTGTAACGCGCGTCATAGCGGTAGCCCAGCGCGGAGAGCGCCCCGGTGATAGCGGCGCTGTCGGCGCTCAGGTCCGCGCAAAGGTCCTCCAGGCTGTCATAGCAGTCCCGGAGCTTCATGTTCACAAAACTCAGTAAAATCGCAGGGTCTTTGGGTATCAAGGGAATTGCCTCCTATGGGTATTTTTACTTTGCTTTCTCCGCCACGAAGTCGTCTCCCCACCGGCCCTGCCGGCGGGGACCCCTCCCTATTTCACCTGCGCGGCGGGAGTGAATCCCGCCTTGCGCCAAGGCTTTCCCCCGCCGGGGGAAAGCGCT
>CALWYI010000010.1 GCA_944385715.1 uncultured Oscillospiraceae bacterium
GCCTCGTCGAAGTCCACCTTGTGGCCGTCGAACTCGGGGCCGTCCACGCAGGCGAACTTGGTCTCGCCGCCCACGGTGAGACGGCAGCCGCCGCACATGCCGGTACCGTCGATCATGATGGGGTTCATGCTGACCACGGTGGGGATGTTGTACTTCTTGGTCAGCTCGCAGACGAACTTCATCATGATCACGGGGCCGATGGCGATGACGCGGTCATACTTGGCGCCGGCGTCGATCTGGTCCTGGAGGAGCTCGGTGACCAGGGCCTTCTTGCCGTAGGAGCCATCGTCGGTGCCGATGATGAGGTTGGTGGAGGCAGCTTCAAACTCCTCCTTGAGGATGATGAGGTCCTTGTTGCGGAAGCCCACGATCAGGTCCACATGGCAGCCCTCGTCGTGGAGCTTCTTGGCCACGGGGTAGGCGATGGCGGTACCCACGCCGCCGCCCACCACGGCCACGCGCTTGAGGCCCTCGGTCTCGGTGGCGCGGCCCAGGGGGCCGACGAAGTCCTGGATATACTCGCCCTCTTCCTTGTGGTTGAGCTTCTCCGTGGTAGCGCCCACGATCTGATAGATGATGCTGACGGTGCCGGCCTCGCGGTCATAGGCCGCGATGGTCAGGGGGATGCGCTCGCCGTTCTCATCCACGCGCAGGATGATGAACTGACCGGGCTCCGCCTTCCGCGCCACGATGGGGGCTTCGATCTCCATCATGGTCACCGTCGGGTTCAATACTCTCTTCTTTACGATCCGATACATAGTGTTTCCTCTTTCCACCTAGATTCGGTTCTTTGTTGGCTGTATGCTCCTGCACATACGTTACTAGTTTAACATAGTCTTTCGCGTCCGTCAATTTCAATTCCCGAAATTATCTGGAATTCCCTGCCGTTTTCCCGCTTTTTGGTCCTTCTGCTCCAGCAGCGCCACCCGCCGGCCCTCCACGGCCACCAGGCCCTCCTGCCGCATTCTTTTCAGCTCCCGCATCATGGCGCTGCGGTCGGTGCTGATGTAGTCGGCCAGGGTGCTGAGGCTGAAGGGCAGGGTGACGGCGTCCCCGCCGCTCTCCAGGCGGAGGATGTGAAAGTAGCAGAGGAGCTTGTCCCGGATGGATCGCTGGCTGAGGACCTCCACCCGGCGGCTGAGCCGCCGGGCCTGCTCCGCCATGAGCCGGAACAGGTTCTCCACCAGGAGGCTGTGGTGGCGGCAGGCCTTCTCGCAGCGCTTCATGATGTGGGCGTAATCCATGAAGAGCACCTCGCACTCCCCGGCGGCGATGACCTCCAGGCTGTCCCCCAGCTCCGCGGAAAAGGCCAGCAGCTCGCCGAAAATGCCCCCCGTCTCCATCCGCTCCAGGATGGTCCGGTTCCCGCCGCTGTCGAAGCGGACCAGCTCCGCCGCCCCCCGGACCACCACCCCCACGTCCCGGCTGCCGCCGTAGACCCGGATGGTCTCCCCGGGGGCGAACCGGGCCCGGCGCATGCGGAAGCACAGGATCATGGCCTCCACCTCGCTGTTGGAGATGTCCCGGAAAATGTCGAACCGGGTATAATCCATGGCCTTCCCCCTTTCCCTGTGCCGCCCCGGGCAGGTGTCTCCGTCCCCCGGCGGGACGCCGATCTTCTGCCTTCATTGTAGCCCTTTTGCCCTGTTTGTCAACGGGACTGGCCCCACCATTTCCGTTCGACAGAGAAAAAGGCCGCCCGCCGCGTTATGCGGCGGGCGGCCTTCTGCAAGTCGCTCTCGTATCCTTTCGGGAAAGTTCCAGGTATCAGCTTTGGACCGTGAAGGTCAGCTTCTCGCCGTCGCTGCCCACGGTGACGCTCTGCCCGTCGGACACCTGGCCCCGGATCAGCATGGCGGCCAGCTCCGTCTCCACGTTCTTCTGGAGATACCGCTTCACCGGCCGGGCGCCGTAGGAGGGCGTATAACTGGCGTGGGCGATAAATCGCTTGGCCTCGTCGGTGAGGGTGACGGTGATCTCCCGGTCCGCAAGACGGGCGGCGATAGCGGCCATGGCGATGTCGATGATGCCGGTGATCTGGCCCTCCGTCAGGGGGGAGAAGACCACGATGTCTTCCACCCGGTTGATGAACTCAGGCCGGAAGTACTTGCTGAGCTCCTGGCGGACCTGCTCCTTCACGGCGGGGTCGATGGAGCCGTCGGGATGGATGTTCTCCGTGAGGTAGGCGGAGCCGATGTTGCTGGTCATGATGATGATGGTGTTCTTGAAGTCCACCGTCCGGCCCTGGTTGTCGGTGAGCCGTCCGTCGTCCAGCAGCTGCAGCAGGATGTTGAACACATCCGGGTGGGCCTTCTCGATTTCATCAAACAGCACCACGCTGTAAGGCTTGCGGCGGACCGCCTCGGTGAGCTGCCCGCCCTCGTCGTAGCCCACATATCCCGGAGGCGCGCCCACCAGACGGCTGACGGAGTGCTTCTCCATGTACTCGGACATGTCGATGCGGATGATATTGCGCTCATCGTCAAAGAGGGCCTGGGCCAGGGTCTTGGCCAGTTCCGTCTTGCCCACGCCGGTGGGGCCCAGGAAGATGAAGGAGCCGATGGGCCGGTTCTCATCCTTCAGGCCCGCCCGGCCCCGGAGGATGGCCTCGCTGACGGCGGTGACGGCCTCGTCCTGGCCGATGACTCGCTTATGGAGAATCTCCGGCAGGCGCAGGAGCTTCTCCTTCTCGCTCTCCATCAGCTTGCTCACCGGGATGCCGGTCCACTTGGCCACCACCTCGGCGATCTCCTCCTCGGTGACCTCCTCCTTCAGAAGGTGCTCGTCCTTGCCGGACTCCACCCGCTGCCGCTCCTCCTCCAGCTGCTTCTCCAGGGCGGGGAGGGTGCCGAATTTCAGCTGGGCCATCTTCTCCAGGTCGTAGCTGCGCTCCGCCTCCTCCATCTGGTGCCTGGTGTCCTCGATCTCCTGCTTGATACGCTTGAGGCCGGCGATGGACTGCTTCTCCGTCTCCCACTGGGCCCGCATGGCGTCGTTCTTGTTCTTCAGCTCCGCCAGCTCCTGGTCGATGTGGGCCATACGGTTCCTGGAGCCGCTGTCCTCCTCCTTGCCGAGAGCCTGCTTCTCGATCTCCAGCTGCATGATCTTCCGGCTGATCTCATCCAGCTCAGCGGGCATGGAGTCGATCTCCATACGGATCTTGGCCGCCGCCTCGTCCATCAGGTCAATGGCCTTGTCGGGGAGGAAGCGGTCGGTGATATACCGGTCGGAGAGGGTGGCGCAGGCGATGAGGGCCCCGTCGGTGATGCGGACGCCGTGGTGGATCTCAAAGCGCTCCTTGAGCCCCCGGAGGATGGAGATGGTGTCCTCCACCGTGGGCTGGTCGATGAGGACCTTCTGGAACCGGCGCTCCAGGGCCGCGTCCTTCTCAATATACTTGCGGTACTCGTCCAGGGTGGTGGCGCCGATGCAGTGGAGCTCGCCCCGGGCCAGCTTGGGCTTGAGGAGGTTGCCCGCGTCCATGCTGCCCTCGGTGCGGCCGGCGCCCACGATGTTGTGGAGCTCATCGATAAAGAGGATGATGCGCCCCTCGCTCTTCTCGATCTCACCCAGGACGGCCTTCAGCCGCTCCTCGAACTCGCCCCGGTACTTGGCGCCGGCGATGAGGGACCCCATATCCAGGGCGAAAATGGTCTTGTCCTTCAGGCCCTCCGGCACATCGCCGCTCAGAATCCGCTGGGCCAGGCCCTCCACCACGGCGGTCTTGCCCACGCCGGGCTCGCCGATGAGGACGGGGTTGTTCTTGGTCTTGCGGGAGAGGATCTGGATGGTGTGGCGGATCTCCGCGTCACGGCCGATCACCGGGTCCAGCTTGCCCTGCCGGGCCATCTCCACCAGGTCCCGGCCATACTTGCTCAGGGCCTCGTAGTTCTCCTCCGGGTTCTGGCTGGTGACCCGCTGGCTGCCCCGGACCTTGGTGAGGGCCTGGAGCAGCTTCTCCCGGTCGATGCCGTACTGGCGGAAGATCCGGGCGCTGGGGGTGCCGTTCTCGTCCACCAGGGCCAGATACAGGTGCTCCACGGACACATACTCGTCCTTGAACTGCTGGGCGTTCTTCTCCGCGGCCATCAGCAGCTGGCTGAAGCGGCGGCTGGCGTAGAGCTGGTCGCTGCTGCCGGACACCTTGGGCAGCTTGTCGATCTCCTGCTGGACCTGGCGGATGAGGGTGTCCACATCCAGGCCCATGTAGGTGAGGAGCCGGGGCACCAGGCCGTCCTGCTGGCGCAGGAGCGCCAGGTGGAGGTGCTCCCCCTCCAGCTGCTGCTGGCCGTTCTCTATGGCGATATTCTGGCAGTCCGCCACAGCCGCCTGGGCGTTCTGGGTATACTTGTCAAAATTCATACATTCTGCCTCCTTCTGGGCTGGGCGCGGCTTTCGCCGCATCCGGTCTTTTTCTTTTCGCTGGCTATTGTACACCTGTTCGAACCGAATGTAAAGAGGAAAATTAGCACTCCCGTGTATAGAGTGCTAATTTTTTGTGAACAATCTGTAAACTTTGGTCCGTCCGGCGAAGTCTTTCTCCAGGGGGGTGGTCACTTTCTCCTTTTGGGGAAAAATAGATTGAATTTCCCCGCCATTCATGGTACGTTGGGTACAGAAACTATTGGAAAATATCACCGGCAGCCGCGCGGCTTTTCCGCCCGGCCCGCCGTTTTCCCTGCTGAAGGGAAGAGGAGGACAGATATGGTATTGGAAGAATATCATCAGGCGCTGCGCCAGGGGCTCAAGGAGGTCAAGGCTGCCGCCGCCGCCGGACGGGAGACAGGTCTTCTGGTCCTGCCGGACAGCATGGAGGCCAAGGCGGTTCGCCGGGAGTCCCTGGGGCTGGTGGAGATCCCCATGGAGCTCATCGACGGCACCTATAACGCCATGCGCCGCAGCGACTTCTCCCCCGGCTTTTTCCCCGTGCTCAGCGAGGACAGCGAGTTTGCCAGCAAGTGGGAGATGCTCTGCAAGACCCACCTGGCCGAGGGCATCCGGGACCCCATCAAGGCCGTGGAGTACCTCAACCACTTCTACGTCATCGAGGGCCACAAGCGGGTCAGCGTCCTCAAGCACTTCGGGGCCAGCTCCGTGCCCGGCACCGTCACCCGCCTCTATCCCCCCCACTCCGACGACCCGGAGGTGGCGGCCTACTACGAGTTTCTCAACTTCTACCAGCTGACCGGCCAGAACTTTCTGGTGTTCAAGCGCCCCGGGGAGTACCAGGAGCTGCTGGAGGCCGTGGGCATGCCGGACCGGGAGCCCTGGAGCGCCGAGGACATCTACCGCTTCCGCTCCTTCTACTACATGTTCCGGGACGCCTACCTCCGCAAAAATCTGGACCCCCACTACGTCTCCCAGGCCTTCCTGGTGTATATCAAGATCTTCGGCTACAAGGCCTCCCGGGAGAAGATGACCTCCCAGATCATGCGGGAGCTGCCCAAGATCCGCCAGGAGATCCTCAACCGGCTGGAGAACGCCGGGGTGACGGTGCTGCTGGACGACGACGTCAAGCGCCCCCTCATCTCCCCCATGGTGTCCATGCCCGTCAGCGGGAAGCTGTGCGTGGCCTTCCTCCACGGCAGCTCTGCCGCCGCCTCCCGCTGGGAATACGGCCACGAGTACGGCCGCTACAGCCTGGAGACCAATCTGTCCGGACAGGTGCGCACCTTGTCCTATGAAAACGTGGACACGGACGAGAAGGCGGAGGAGGCCTTCGAGGATGCGGTGAACCAGGGGGCCGGGATGATCTTCACCACCACCCCCAAGCTGCTGCTGCCCGGCGTAAAGCAGGCGGTGCTGCACCCGGACGTGAAGATCCTCAACTGCTCCCTCAACACCACCTATCCCTCCGTGCGCACCTACTATCCCCGGATCTTCGAGGCCACCTTCATCAAGGGCGCCATCGCCGCCACCCTCACCACAGACGACCGCATCGGCTTTGTGGCCGACTATCCCACCTTCGGCAACATCGCCGGCATCAACGCCTTCGCCCAGGGGGCACGGATGGTCAACGCCAACGCCCGGATCTATCTCACCTGGGACACCCTGCGGGAGGGCGGCGGTCTGGAGGAGCTCCACGAGATGGGCATCCTTTACATTGACCGCCGGGGCCGCCTGGCCGCCCACTCCGGTCGGAACCTGGACGGCGCCCACAACCTGGCCCTGGCCCAGATCCGCTGGGGCAGGTTCTACCTGAGCATCGTGCGCCGGGTGCTGGAGGGCAGCTGGAAGCAGGAGTCCCGGGGCTCCAGCGCCATCAACTACTGGTGGGGCATGAACCAGGGAGTGGTGGACGTGCTGTGCTCCCGGAGCCTGCCCATCGGCACCCGCCGGCTGGTGACGGTGCTGCGCACCGCCCTCCAGGCCGGACGACTGGACCCCTTCTACGGCATGCTCATGGACCGGCAGGGCCAGGACCCCTACGAGGAGGACAGCGCCCCCCCGCCGGCGGACCAGATCCTCTCCATGAACTGGCTCTCCCCCTATGTCCAGGGGCGCATCCCCGCCTTTGAGGAGCTGACGGAGTCGGCTCAGGAGCTGGTGAAGCTCCAGGGCGTGGAAAGGCGGGCCAACCCATGAGAATACTGGCCCTGTCCGACCACGAGTCCCCCTACCTCTGGGACTACTTCACCCGGGACAAGCTGGACGGCATTGACCTGATCCTCTCCTGCGGGGATCTCAAGGCGGAGTATCTCTCCTTCCTCGCCACCTTCGCCCACTGCCCCGTCCTCTACGTCCACGGCAACCACGACGACCGCTATGAAAAAAATCCCCCCCTGGGGTGCATCTGCATCGACGGAGAACTCTATGAGTACGAGGGGGTCCGCATCCTGGGGCTGGGGGGCTCCATGCGCTACAAGAACGGCCCCCACCAGTACACCGACCGACAGATGACCTGGCGGGTACGGAAGCTGGCCCCCCGCCTCTTCTTCAAGAAGGGCTTCGACATCCTGCTCACCCACGCCCCCGGCCAGGACATGGTGGACTGCCACGACCTGGCCCACATGGGCTTTTCCGCCTTCAACCACCTGCTGGACAAGTACCAGCCCGCCCTCTTCCTCCACGGCCACACCCACCTCAACTATGGCCATACCATCCAGAGGGAGAGCACCTACGGGACCACCCGGGTGGTCAACGCCTACGAGCGGTATATCCTGGAGCTGTAACGGCGGAGGGTTGCTCCGCCGCCGCGCATGCTGATCCACTGCCTGTCTGCAATCATTTTAAAAAGGAGGAGTTGTCATGCTGAAAAACTGGATCTTTGGAGCCGATCAGCGGGATGTCCACGCCTGCCGGGAGCTCCTCAAGGAGCGTCGGGCGGCCCTGGCCGCCCTGCAGCAGCCCATCAAGGAGGCGAAGCTCCCCGTCATTGTCCTGGTGGAGGGCTGGGGCGCCGCCGGCAAGGGCAGCATCATCCAGTCCCTGATCCGGGAGCTGGACCCCCGGTTTTTCAAGGTCCGCAGCGTGGGGATGCCCACGGGCGAGGAGCGGCGCTGGCCCTTCCTCAAGCGCCACTTTGAAACCATCCCCGAGGAGGGAAAGATCCTGTTCCTGGACTCCGGCTGGATGGACGAGACCGTCCGGGAGCGGCTGCGCCGGGACCTGTCCGACCAGGAGTACGCCCGGCGGCTGGAGAGCATCCGGGTCTTTGAGCGGCAGCTGGCCGCCGGCGGATACCTGCTGGTGAAGATCTTCCTCCATATCAGCCAGGACACCCAGAGCAAGCGGCTGGAGAAGCTCCTGGAGGACAAGGACACCGCCTGGCGCGTGGGGGAGAACGACCGCAGGCAGAACAAGAACTACGATACCTCCCTGGAGGCCATGGACGAGTACCTCACGGCCACGGACTTCCCCTTCGCCCCCTGGAAGGTCATCGACGGCACCGACGCCGTCCGGTCCCAGCTGGCGGCGGCGGACTGGCTCTACGACCAGATCACCGCCGCCCTCAAGGCCCGGCCCCATGTGGAGCAGCCGCCCCGGGCCTGGCCCCTGGAGCCCATTCCCCTCCTCGGCGCGGTGAAGCTGGACAAGACCATGGACGAGGAGGACTACCGCAAGGCCCTCAAGCGCTGCCGCAAGAAGCTGGCCAAGCTCCACAACGAGCTCTACCGCAAGCAGGTGCCGGTGGTCATCGCCTACGAGGGCTGGGACGCCGCCGGCAAGGGCGGCAACATCAAGCGCCTGGCCTCCGCCCTGGACCCCCGGGGCTGCGAGGTGCTGCCCATCGCCAGCCCCACCCCCGACGAGCTCCACCGCCAGTACCTCTGGCGGTTCTGGACACGCCTGCCCAAAACCGGCCACATCGCCATCTTCGACCGCAGCTGGTATGGCCGGGTGATGGTGGAGCGGCTGGAGGGCTTCTGCACCGAGGACGACTGGAAGCGGGCCTACGACGAGATCAACGAGTTCGAACGGGAGCTCACCGACGCGGGGATGGTGGTGCTGAAGTTCTGGGTCCACATCGACAAGGACGTGCAGCTGGAGCGGTTTCAGGACCGGGAGAACACCCCGGAGAAGCGCTGGAAGATCACCGACGAGGACTGGCGCAACCGGGAGAAGTGGGACGCCTACGAGGGAGCCATCGACGAGATGCTCCAGAAGACCAACACCCGCAACGCCCCCTGGATCATCCTGGAGTCGGTGGACAAGCGCTACGCCCGGATCAAGGCCATGGAGACGGTGATCCACGCCCTGGAGGAGGCCCTGTAACAGGCCCCGGGGCCGACATACCGCTGACGCAGGCCCGGGGAGACGGCAATGCCGTCTCCCCGGCCTTTTTCTATACCCGAAGCCCCGCCGCTCCCCGCAAAAAGGGCGCTCGGCGGCCCCCCTGTCAGGGATACCGCCTGTCCCCTCTTTGTCAAAGAGTGCCTCCGCCGCATATTGTGGAAAGAGAATTTATAAGAGCGGGAGGAACACCCATGACGAATGCCACGCATTTCTTTCTGGGGGCCAACAGCGGACGGGGCTTTCAGAGCCTCTTTCCCCGGTTCTGCGCCCCGGAGCAGTACCACGACCTGCTGATCCTGAAGGGCGGGCCCGGCGCCGGAAAATCCACCATGATGAAGACCATCGGCGCGGCCATGGAGGAGGAGGGGGAGGCGGTAGAGTACCTCTACTGCTCCGGTGACCCCACCTCCCTGGACGGCGTGCGCTTCCCCCGGCTGCGCACCGCCATCGTGGACGGCACCGCCCCCCATATAGTGGAGCCCCGGTACCCCGCCGCCGTGGAGCGGTACGTGGACCTGGGGGTATGCTACGACGTGGCCGCCGCCAAGGCCCGCCGGGAGGAGATTATCCGCCACACCACCGCCTGCTCCGCCGCCTACCAGCGGGCCTTCCAGGCCCTGGGGGCAGCGCGGCAGATGGCGGACAGCGCCGCCGCCCTGGCGGCGGAGGGCATGGACGCCGACAAGCTGCGCCGCCGGGGCGAGGGGATCATCAGCCGGGAGCTCCGGGGCAGGGGCGAGGGCAGGCCGGACCAGTACCGCTTCCTGGGCAGCCCCACCTGCAAGGGCGTCCTCTGGCGCTTTGACACCGCGGCGGCCCTGTGCCCCAAGGTCTACCAGCTCATGGACAGCTACGACCTGGCGGCTCCCCTGCTGGAACAGATCCGCGCCGCCGCCAGAGGCCGGGGCTTCTACGCCATTGTCTGCCCCGACCCGGAGCATGTCGAGCGCATCCACCACCTGCTGCTGCCGGAGCTGGGTCTGGCCTTCGTCACCTCCCGGGAGGGCATGCGCTATGAGGGCAGCGCCTACCGCCGCATCCGCATCGACGCCATGGTCCCCGCCGCCCACTACCGGCAGTACCGCACCCGGCTGCGCTTCACCAACCGGATGGCGGCAGCCCTCCGCCAGGAGGCGGTGGAGGCCCTGGCCGACGCCAAGCGCTCCCACGACGCCCTGGAGGCGGTGTATCAGCCCGATGTGGACTTCACCAGGGCCGACGAGATCACCGCCCGGGAACTGGAGCGGATCAGGAGCTATCTGTAACACATGCCCGTCGCCATATGAGCAGAACCAGCGCCCCGCCTGCCCGGGAATCATTTCCCACAAGCAGTTGGGGCGCTGGTTTTATACATCTTTCTATGTGTATCGTCTTCTACGCTTCCGGCGTGTCCCGCACCGCGATCACATCCACGCCGGTGCCCAGGATGTCCCGGCACACGATGTCCCCGGCGCGGACTGGCGCGGTGACCTCCGCGGAGGCCAGGGCCCTGGCACAGGAGAGAACCATGGCCTTGGGCACCTCCCCGGCGGTCTTTACCGGCACCCGGGGGCGGACGCCTCCCGCCACCGGCACCGTGGTGGTGAGGACCCTGGCGGGGGCCGTCACCTCCCGGCGGGCGTAGTTCTCCCCCCGGCGGCAGGTGTTGCCCGTTACAGCGGCGACGGATTTCCCCTTCATGGTCACCGTCAGGCGGCAGCCCATGGGGCAGCCGATGCAGGTGAGTATCCTCGTCTCGCTCATGGCGCCACCTCCAGTGAAATTTCGATCTCCCCCCACTCCGGGTGCGCCAGCAGCTCCTCCCGGCGGAGGCGAATCTCCTCCATCTCCCCCGGCGTCAGGATCATCTTTTTCCGCCGCCGGAGGACCTCTCCCCCGGCGGACACCGCCACGGCGGCGTTTCGGTACACGTTGTCCACCCGGAAGCGGACCGTCAGCTCCTCCTCCATCCGGCGGGGGTCCACCCTGGCGGGCACTGTATAGCGCACACCCTTTCCGGCGACGAGTCGGATGGCCCTGCCCCGCTCCTCCCCTCTTTGGAGGAACCGGGCCGCCCGGCGGCCCGCCTGCTCAGCCTCCTGGGAGACGAAGTCCACCAGGTCGTGGACGTGGAGGACGTTGCCGCAGGCAAACACGCCGGGGACGCTGGTCTCCAGGCTCTCGTCCACCACCGGGCCGCCCGTCACAGGGGAGATCTCCACCCCCGCCCCCCGGCTCAGCTCATTCTCCGGGATCAGCCCGCAGGAGAGCAACAGGGTGTCACAGTCGTAGTGCTCCTCGGTGCCGGGGATGGGGCGGCGGTTTTCATCCACCTGGGCCAGCGTCACGCCGGTGAGACGCTCCCGGCCCTGGATATCCACCACCGTGTGGCTGAGCTTCAGTGGGATGCCGAAGTCGTCCAGGCACTGGACGATGTTGCGCTTAAGGCCCCCGGAGTAGGGCATCAGCTCCGCCACCACCTGGACATGGGCGCCCTCCAAGGTCATCCGCCGGGCCATAATGAGGCCGATGTCCCCGCTGCCCAGAATCACCACTTCTTTTCCCGGCATAAAGCCTTCGATATTCACCAGCCGCTGGGCGGTACCAGCGGAATAGATCCCCGCCGGACGAAAACCAGGTATATTGAGGGACCCCCGGGCCCGCTCCCGGCAGCCCATGGCCAGTACCACCGCCCCGGCCTGGATCTGAAAGAGTCCCTCCCGGGTATTTACCGCCGTGACCACCCGCTCCGGCGTGATCTCCAGCACCATGGTGTCCAGGAGGCAGGGAATTGCCAGGTCCCGGACCTTTTGGATATACCGCTGGGCGTACTCCGGGCCGGTAAGCTCCTCCTGGAAGGTGTGGAGGCCAAAACCACTGTGGATACACTGGTTGAGGATGCCCCCTAGCTCCGTGTCCCGCTCCAGGAGCAGAATGTCCTCCACGCCGCTCTCCCGGGCGGCCACGGCCGCCGCCAGCCCCGCGGGACCGCCGCCGATGATCACCAGATCGCAGTGCTTCATACCCCGGCCTCCTCTCTGAAATCCTCCTTGTCCCGGCCCAGGATCATCCGGGAGCCGCCGCCGGACTTGGTAATCTGCTCCATGGGCACCCCCAGCTCCCGGGACAGAATCTCCATGACCCTGGGGCCGCAGAAGCCCCCCTGGCACCGTCCCATGCCGGAGCGGACCCGGCGTTTCACGCCGTCCAGGCTCCTGGCCCCCAGGGGCCGGTGGATGGCGTCCAGGATCTCCCCCTCGGAGATCCCCTCGCAGCGGCAGATGATCCGCCCGTAGGCGGGGTTTTCCGCGATGAGGGCCCGGCGCTCCTCGAAGGGCAGCTCCGCCGGGTTCACGATACCCTTCCGGGTGGCCTTGAAGCCCTCTTTCCGCCGCAGCAGCAATTTGTCCCGCACCAGCTCCGCCGCCATACGGCCGATGGCCGGGGAGGCGGAGAGGCCCGGGGACTCGATGCCCGCGCAGTCGAAGAAGCCGGGGGCCCCCTCCGCCTCGCCGATGACGAACTCGTGGCCGTCCTCGTGGGCCCGGAGACCGGCGAAGGAGGTGATGACCTGGCGCAGCGGCGGGTCCTTTACAACGTTGGCCGCCTTCTCCATCACCTGCGCCAGCCCCTCGGCGGTGGTGTTCACCCCGTCCCGGTCTGCAATGTCGATGGCGGTGGGGCCCACGATGGTGTTGCCGTGGACCGTGGGGGCCACCAGGACCCCCTTGCCGTACTGGCCGGGGAGCTGGAAGATGGTGTGGCGGACGTAGCCGCCGGTGGTCTTGTCCAGGAGGTAGTAGTCCCCCCGGCGGGGGGTGATGTGGAGCTTTCGGGAACTGACCATGTTGTGGAGTACGTCGGCGTACACCCCGGCGGCGTTGACCACGGTGCGGGTCTCGATGTCCCCCCGGTCCGTCCGGACCGTCCAGCCCTCCCGGGTCCGGGCAAAGCCGGTGACGGCGGTGTCGAAGCAAAATTTCACCCCGTTCTCCGCAGCGTTCTCCGCGAAGGCGATGTTCATGCCGAAGGGACACACGATCCCCCCGGTGGCGGCCTCCAGCCCCGCCGCCACGTCCTCCCGGACATGGGGCTCCATGGCGAGGATCTCCTCCCTCGTGACCATCCTCAGGGCGGACACTCCGTTTTCCCGGCCCCGGTCGTAGAGGGCCTGGAGGCGAGGCAGGTCCGCCTCGTCCATGCACAGCACCAGGGAGCCGTTGTTCCGGTAGGGAAAATCCAGGTCCCGGGCCAGCTGGGGGATCCTATAGCTGCCCTCCACATTCAGCCGGGCCATGAGGGTCCCGGGCCGGGCGTCGTAGCCCGCATGGACGATGGCGCTGTTGGCCTTGGAGGTACCGCAGCACACATCCTCGCACCGCTCCACCACACAGATCTTCGCCTCATATTTTGCCAGCTCCCTGGCGACGGCGGCGCCGCACACCCCCGCCCCGATGATGACCGCGTCATACATAGGCCGTCTCTCCTTTCACCCCCGCAGAAAAAGCAAAAAGAGCAAGGCAACCAAGGGCCCACAGGCCCCTGTCTGCGCTCGCTCTCACAACTCAACGGCGGGTATGTACTTTTCTGTTTACATTTTACACGCCGGGGAGGGCCCTGTCAAGGGCCGCCGGGAAAAGGCGGCGGCCCGGCGTTAAAAAAGCCGCCTATTTTACCAACATTTTACTTAACAATCCGGCGGCGGGATGGTATACTGGCAAAAAGGCGGCTGCGCCGCCAACGGCACGGGAGGGATCACTGTGGCAAAAAGTCCGGATATCGACATGAGCCAATACAGCTATACCCAGAGTCGGGAGCTCAGCTGGCTGCGCTTCAACCGCCGGGTGCTGGAGGAGTCGGGGGACAACACCGTCCCCCTGCTGGAGCGCCTGAAGTTCATCTCCATCTTCACCAGCAACCTGGACGAGTTCTTCATGGTCCGGGTGGGGAGCCTGTTCGACCTGTCCCTGGTCTCCCCCAATGAGATCGACAACAAGACCGGCCTCACCCCCGCGGGGCAGCTGGACCAGATCTACCGGGTCATCCCCGGCCTCATCGAGATCAAGAACCACCTCTACCGGGAGGTCTCCGGCCTTCTGCGCCAGGAGGGGATCTGGGACCTTGCCCCCGAGGAGCTGACGGCGGAGGAGAAAAAATACATCAGCCAGTACTACAAGGTGAAGATCCTGCCGGTGCTCTCCCCCCAGATCGTGGACAGCCGGCACCCCTTCCCCCACCTGGTGAACAAGGCCCTGTACATCGCCGCCCTGCTGCGCAACAAGAAGGGGAACCCCTCCCTGGGCTTCATCCCCGTGCCCCAGGGCCTGCCGGCCTTTCTGACCATGCCCGGCTCCCCGGGGCGGTTCATCCGCATGGAGAACGTCATCCACCAGTGGGCCCACACCCTGTTCGGCGGCTACAAGGTGGAGGACTCCTGCGTGCTGTGCGTCACCCGCAACGCAGACATCAGCTTCGACGAGGAGAAGTTCGAGGACGATGACGACGATTTCCGCAGCCGCATGAGCAAGCTGCTGAAGAAGCGGGCCAACCTGGCGGTGGTGCGCCTGGAGCTGAGCCGCAAGGTCAGCGGCGACTTCCTGAAGCTCCTCAAAAACCGCATCGAGGTGGGGGAGCACCAGATCTACATCGACCAGACGCCCCTGGACATGAAGTACGTCTACGACTTCATCCGCACCCTGCCCGCCGACATGGCGGTCCCCCTGTCCTTCGCCCCCTACCAGCCCCGCTGGCCGGAGGACCTGGACGAGCAGAGCAGCATCATCGAGCAGGTCCAGCGCAGGGACAAGCTCCTCTTCTTTCCCTTTGACAAGGTGGACCCCTTCCTGCGGCTCCTCAGCGAGGCCGCCGACCGGCCGGACGTGCTCTCCATCCGCATCACCATCTACCGTCTGGCCTCCTCCTCCAAGATCGCCCATATCCTCTGCCGGGCGGCGGAGAACGGCAAGGAGGTCACGGTCCTCATGGAGCTGCGGGCCCGGTTCGACGAGGCCAACAACATCTCCTGGTCCAAGCTGCTGGAGGACTCCGGCTGCCGGGTGATCTACGGCCTGGAGGGCTACAAGTGCCACAGCAAGATCTGCCTCATCACCCTGCGCAAGGGGGACAAGCTCAGCTACATCACCCAGATCGGCACCGGCAACTACAACGAGAAGACCAACACCATGTACACCGACCTGAGCCTCATGACCGCCAGCGAGGCCATTGGCCTGGACGGCACCGTGTTCTTCCAGAACATGCTGGTGGGGAACCTCACCGGCAGCTACGAGCACCTGCTGGTGTCCCCCGCCGGCATCAAGGCGAAGCTCCTCTCCCTCATCGAAGAGGAGATGGCCAAGGGCCCCGAGGGCTATATCTGCATCAAGGCCAACTCCATGACCGAGCGGGAGGTCATGGACAAGCTGGCGGAGGCCTCCCGCTCCGGGGTCCAGATCCAGATGATCCTCCGGGGCATCTGCTGCCTGCGGCCCGGCATCCCCGCCCACACGGAGAACATCCACGTCACCAGCATCGTGGGCCGCTACCTGGAGCACGGGCGGATCTACTGCTTCGGCCGGGGGGCGGACGCCAAGGTGTACATCTCCTCGGCGGACCTCATGACCCGGAACCTCAACCGCCGGGTGGAGATCGCCTGCCCCATCTACGATCCCGAGGTGAAGGAGCAGCTCATGTGGGTCCTCCACACCCAGCTGGAGGACAATGTGAAGGCCAGCTCCCTCCTGCCGGACGGCTCTTATGTCCGTAAAGTAAACAGCCTTGCTCCCTGTGCCAGCCAGGAGATTTTTATGGAGACCACCATCCACAAGGCGGCCCCCGCCCCGGCGGAGGCCGAGAAGCCCCGCCGCTGGTGGAGCGGTCTTGTGGAGCTGCTGCGCGGGAAGAAATAACGGCTGCCCGCAACGCAAAGCAGCGTCCGCGCCCCGTGGGGCGCGGACGCTGCTTTTCTCTGTTTCCAGTGAGCCGGTCACACCTTGTCTTTCTTGCTCATGGCCCGCCTTAGGCCAATCTCCTGGCCGGTGAGGATGCGCCGGATGTTCACAAAGTGCTTGACGAAGATCACCAGGGAGGCAAGGCCCACGGCGCACACCGCCACCCAGCCCATCCGGGCAAAAGCCCCCAGGTAAACCGGAGTGGAGACGATGGCGGTGAAGGTGCCCAGGACCACGTAGTCCGTGATGAGGGTGATGAGCAGCACCACCACCAGCAGGCCCAGGAAGAACCGCCAGTCCATGGCCAGGGTCAGCCCCAGAAAGGGGGCAAAGCCCTTGCCGCCCCGGAAATTCATGTAAAAGGGGAAGATGTGGCCCAGCACGGCCGCCGCGCCGGCCACAGCGGCGCAGCCGGGCAGGCCGGTGAAGAGGAAGCCCGCCAGCAGGGCGGCCGCGCAGGACTTGGCCATGTCGAAGGCCCCCACCGCCACGGCACTCTTCGCCCCCATGGTGACCAGGGCGTTGCTGGCTCCGGCGTTGCGGGAGCCGGTGGAGCGGATGTCAAAGCCCCGGCGCTTTGCCAGGAGATAGGCCGGATTGAGGCAGCCCAGTGCGTACCCCAGAAGGGCCGCCAGCGCGTAGTACATCATACCGAGCCCTCCCTGTCCCGCTTGATTTGCTTGGCGTAGCGCTCCTCCTCGGAGAACACGCAGCCGCAGTACTTCTGCATGTAGAGCCCCAACTCCCGGGCCTTGGCCTGTCCCGCCCGGAATCCGGGGCGGAAGTCCCGGTACAGGAAGGCGACCCCGTAGCGCGCCGCCATCTCCTCCGCCGTGTCGCAGATCCTCTGGTGGTCCTGGTAGGGGCTCACCAGAAGGGTGGTGGAGAAGTGGGTGAAGCCGTGCTCTGCGGCGTACCGGGCGGTCTCCTCCAGGCGGCAGGCGTAGCAGTGGCCGCAGCGGTGGTCCAGATCCCCCGCCACCGCCCGGACAAAGTCCCGCAGACCGTAGTCCTCCCGGACCAGCAGGGACAGGCCGATGGAGGCGGCATAGTCCTTCAGGGTATCCCGCCGGGCCTTGTACTCCTGGTAGGGGTGGATGTTGGGGTTGTACCAGAAGCTCACCGGCTCGATCCCCTCCCCCCGGAGGCTCTCCACACAGTAGACGCTGCAGGGGGCGCAGCAGGTATGCAAAAGAAGGTCCATTCCTCCGCCCTCCTCTTTTCGTTGTTCAGCAGGGCGGCATGCCGCCGCCCTGTCCGCCGCCATGATACCACACCCCCGGTCCTTTGTAAAGCCGGAGACGGCGGGGCCCGCCCCGCCGGGTGCGGCAAAATCGGCGGCGGTTTCTTGACAAATTTCCCCCGCGACGGTACAATATTTCCTGTTCCATACAGCGCAAGTGCCCCCTGGGGCGTCCGGTCCCAGGGGGAGAATAGAGAACCGGGTGAAAATCCCGGACGGTACCGCCGCTGTAAGCGCCGCTGCCGCTCCCCTCAGGCGAAAGCCGGCCACCGGGTCCACCGGGAAGGCGGGGAAGCGGACCGGGAGAGAGCCTCTCCCGCCGGCGCAAGTCAGAAGACCTGCTTGCGAAGGATGGGCCCGCCCCGCCGGGAACGGGGGTCTGGGGCCCTTATGCTGCGGAAAACCGGCCGCGGCGGCATATGCCGCCGCGGTTTTTTCACGTCTGTCCCGGAGAAAGGAGCCGCCATGGCAGAATATCATACGCCCCGGGTGCTGCTGGCGGGGACCAACAGCGGCTGCGGCAAAACCACCCTCACCTGCGCCCTGCTCCAGGCCCTGGTGGACCGGGGGCTGCAGGTGAGCTCCTGCAAGTGCGGGCCGGACTACATCGACCCCATGTTCCACAGCCGGATCATCGGCGCCAGGAGCACCAACCTGGACCCCTTCTTCTTTAACCCGGACACCCTCCGCTCCCTGCTGGTCAAGAACGCCGGGGACAGCGCCCTCACCGTCATCGAGGGGGTCATGGGCTACTACGACGGCATCGGCGCCGTGGACCCCCGGGCCAGCAGCTACGAGGTGGCCAAAATCACCGACAGCCCGGTGGTGCTGGTGGTGGGCGTGGGCGGCGCGTCCCTCTCCGTCCTGGCGGTGATCCAGGGCTTTCTCTCCCTGTACCCGGACAACCACATCCGGGGCGTGATCCTCAACCGGTGCAGCCCCATGCTCTACCCCCCTCTGGCGGAGGAGATCCGCCGCCGGTTCGGTCCCGCCGTGGAGCCCCTGGGCTACCTGCCACCCATGCCGGAGTGCGCGTTGGAGAGCCGCCACCTGGGGCTCATTACCGCCGCCGAGGTGGCGGACCTGCGCCGGAAGCTGTCTCTCCTCAGCCGGCAGGCGGAGCAGAGCCTGGATCTGGACGGCATCCTCCGCCTGGCTAGTGCTGTAAAGCCTGTCTCCTGCACACCGCTGACACTGGAGCCCCAGGAGCCGGTCCGCGTTGCTGTGGCCCGGGACAAGGCCTTCTGTTTCTACTACGAGGACAGCCTGGACGTGCTGCGGGAGCTGGGAGCGGAGCTGGTGGACTTCAGCCCTCTGTCCGATACCGGCCTGCCGGAGGATGTCCACGGACTGTACCTGGGAGGCGGCTATCCGGAGCTGTATACGGAGGCTCTGTCGGCGAACACCGCCATGCGCCGCAGCATCCGCGCCGCCCTGGAGGGTGGTCTCCCCTGCATCGCCGAGTGCGGCGGCTTCATGTACCTCACGGAGCACATCGCCGGAGCGCCCATGGTGGGCTTCCTCCCCGGCGGCTGCACGGACAGGGGCCGTCTGGTCCGTTTCGGCTACGTGGAGCTCACTGCCCGGCGGGACAACCTCCTCTGCCGGGCCGGAGAATCCATTCGAGGCCACGAGTTCCACCACTGGGACGCCGACGACCCCGGCGGCAGCTTCACCGCCCGGCGGCCCTCCGGCCGCGGATGGGACTGCGCCGTGGCCACCCCCACCCTCTACGCCGGGTTCCCCCACTTTCACTTCCGCGCCAACCCCGCCTTCGCCCGGAACTTCTACCGGGCCTGCCTGGCGGAGAAGGCCCGGCACACCAATCCCTAAGGAGTTTTGCCAATGAAATGGTCCCTCATGGCCCTTGTGATCGGGTTCATCATTGATTTCTTCGTGGGCGACCCCCACGGCTTTCCCCACCCCATCGTCCTCATCGGCAAGCTCATCTCCGCCCTGGAGAAGGGCCTGCGCCGGCTGTTTCCCGCTACGGCGGGGGGCGAGCGGGCGGCGGGTGCGGTGCTGTGGGTTCTCACCGTCAGCCTTTCCGCTGCCGTGCCGGCATTGATTTTGTACCTCTGCCACCTGGCGAGCCCCTGGCTGCGCCTGGCGGCGGAGAGCGTCATGTGCTGGCAGATCCTGGCGGCCCGGTGCCTGGAAAGGGAGAGCATGCAGGTGTACAAGGCCCTGGAGAGCGGCGACATCGCCGCCTCCCGCCGCGCGGTCTCCATGATCGTGGGCCGGGACACCGCCGCGCTGGACGACGCCGCCGTCACCCGGGCGGCGGTGGAGACGGTGGCGGAGAACACCTCCGACGGCGTGGTGGCCCCCCTGCTCTTTCTGGCCGTCGGCGGGGCCCCTCTGGGCTTTTTCTATAAAGCTGTGAACACCATGGACTCCATGCTGGGGTACACGGACCCGCCCTTCACCCACATCGGTCTGGTCCCAGCCAAGGCCGACGACGTGGTGAACTACCTCCCCGCCCGGCTCTCCGCCCTGCTGATGCTGGCGGCGGGCTTCCTGATGGGCCTGGACGCCAAAAACGGCTGGCGGATCTACCGCCGGGACCGGCATAACCACGCCAGCCCCAACTCCGCCCAGACCGAGGCCATGTGCGCCGGACTTCTGGGCCTGCGGCTGGCGGGGGACGCCTGGTACCACGGTGTGCTCCACCGCAAGCCCTTTATCGGCGACCCGGTGCGGGAGATCCGGCATGACGACATCCCCCGGACCTGCCGCCTCATGTATCTCACCGCCCTGCTGGCTCTGCTGCTGTGCGGCGGCGTCAAGCTGGCCCTGATCCTTCTGTAAAGGAGATCTCCTTTCATGCTGTACCAGACCGAGAACCCCCACGGCGGCGACCTCTACGGCCGGACCGTCTCCCTGGATTTCTCCGCCAACACCAACCCCCTGGGCACGCCCCCGGCGGTGCGGCAGGCGGTGATTGACGCCGCCGAACTCCTCAACCAGTACCCGGACCCCTACTGCCGGGCGCTGGTGGCGGCCCTGGCGGACTTCGAGCAGGTGCCGGAGTCCTGGATCCTCTGCGGCTGCGGGGCGGCGGAGCTGATCTTCTCCTTCTGCGCGGCGGTGAAGCCCCGCCGGGCGTTGGAGCTGGCTCCCACCTTCTCCGAGTACGCCACCGCCCTGGAGGCCATGGGCGCTGCTGTGGGCCGCTATCCTCTGGAAGCTGTAAACGATTTTTCCCTTACAGATGATTTCCTCTCCTTCTTGGGGGCGGGACAGTGGGACGCTCTCTTTCTCTGTAACCCCAATAACCCCACGGGCCAGACCATCCCCCACCCGCTGCTGGAGGAGATTCTGGACCTGTGTCAAAAAAAGCGTATGCGCCTCTTTGTGGACGAGTGCTTTCTGGACCTCACCGACGGGGGACGGGACCTGTCGCTGAAGCCCTTTCTCAGGGACCACCCGGAGCTCTTCATCCTCAAGGCCTTCACCAAGAGCTACGGCATGGCGGGGCTGCGGCTGGGCTACTGTCTCAGCGCCGACAGCGAACTGCTGCGGGCCATGGGCCGGACGGTCCAGCCCTGGAACGTGTCCCTCCCCGCCCAGGCCGCCGGGGTGGCGGCCCTGGGGGAGCGGGAATTTCTGCGTCGCACCCGAGCGGTGATCCATGAGGAGCGCGCCTGGCTGCAGGAGCATCTGGCGGAACTGGGCCTCCGGGTATTCCCCTCCCAGGCCAACTACCTGCTGGTAAAGGGACCGGCCCATCTCTGCGAGAAGCTGCTGGAGCGGGGCATCCTGGCCAGGAGCTGCGCCAACTACCACGGCTTGGGGCCGGAATACCTCCGGCTGGCCGTGAAGCGGCACGAGGAGAATGAAACGCTGATCGCAATACTTCAGGATATTTTGAAGGAGGGCTGACATGGCAAAGAACATCATGATCCAGGGCACCATGTCCAACGCCGGCAAGAGCCTGCTGGCGGCGGGGCTGTGCCGGGTGCTGCGGCAGGACGGCCTGCGGGTGGCCCCCTTCAAGAGCCAGAACATGGCCCTCAACTCCTTCATCACCGCCGACGGCGGCGAGATGGGCCGGGCCCAGGTGGTCCAGGCGGAGGCGGCGGGCGTCGCTCCGGACGTGCGGATGAACCCCATCCTCCTCAAGCCCACCACCGACCGGGGCAGTCAGGTGATCGTTGGCGGGAAGGCCCTGGGCAACATGGACGCCGCCGCCTACTACCGCCGGAAGCGGGAGTTTGTCCCTGCGGTGCTGGAGGCCTACGAGAGTCTGGCCGCGGAGTACGACGTCATCGTCATCGAGGGGGCGGGCAGCCCCGCGGAGATCAACCTCAAGGCCGACGACATCGTGAACATGGGCCTTGCCAAGCTGGTGGACGCCCCCGTCCTTCTGGCGGGGGACATCGACCGGGGGGGCGTATTCGCCCAGCTCTACGGCACCGTGGCCCTGCTGGAGGCAGAGGAGCGGCGGCGGATCAAGGGCCTCATCGTCAACAAATTCCGGGGGGACCCGGCCATTCTGAGGCCGGGCCTTGCGGACCTGGAGCGGCTGTGCGGCGTGCCGGTGGCGGGGGTGATACCCTACCTCCACGTGGACATCGACGACGAGGACAGCCTCACCGAGCGGTTCCACCGCCAGGGGGAGCGCCGGGACATCGACCTCGCCGTCATCCGCCTGCCCAAGATCTCCAACTTCACGGACTTCGGCCCCTTCGAGCGCTACGACAACGTGTCCCTCCGGTACGTGGAGAGCCTCCGGGAGCTGGGGCGCCCGGACATGATCCTCCTCCCCGGCACCAAGAGCACCATCGCCGACCTCCTGTGGCTGCGGCAGAGCGGCCTGGAGGCCGCTATCCAGAAGGCCGCGGCGGCGGGCACCCCGGTATTCGGCATCTGCGGCGGCTACCAGATGCTGGGCCGCAGCATCTCCGACCCCGACGGGGCGGAGGCGGAAAAGGGTACCCAAATCACCGGCATGGGCCTCCTCCCCACCGAGACGGTGTTCCGGGGGGAGAAGCGGCAGACCCAGGTCAGCGGCGCGCTCAATACGGTAGAGGGCGTCCTCGCCCCCCTCTCCGGCATGGCCTACCAGGGCTATGAGATCCACATGGGCCGCAGCGGCGACCAGCCCCCCCTGCTGGGCAGCGGCTGCGTCTACGGCACCTACATCCACGGTATCTTCGACGCCCCCGGCATAGCGGACGCCGTCCTGGGAGCTCTGTGCCGAAAGAAGGGCCTCTCCCCCGCGATCCTCACCGCCTTTGATCCCGCCGCCTACAAGGAGCGGCAGTACGACCTGCTGGCCCAGGCGGTGCGGGAGAACCTGGACATGGACCTGGTGTACCGGATCCTTGACCGGGCGGTCTGATCTGCCTTTTGGGGAAATTTTCCCCCTTTCCCGGTTTCGACAGAATGGTCCAGGCCCAGGCCGGTATAATGGCTGCAAGCAAACACGCTTGCAGCCATTTTTTGTTTTTCACGAAGGAGACAAGCCATGGAAATGAACTACAGGGCGGAAAACCGGCAGCTCACCATATCTCTTACCGGCGAGCTGGACCACCACGCCGCCAGGGCCCTGATGGAGTCCATCGACCGGTGCATCGAGCAGAACCTGCCGGTCAAGACCATTCTGGACATGGGGGGCCTCACCTTCATGGACAGCTCCGGCATCGCGGTGGTGCTCCGGGCCCGGCGGCGGATGGAGGCCCTGGCGGGCAGCCTGGTGGTGGTCAATATCCCCCGGCAGGCCGCCCGGGTGCTGGAGACCGCGGGCTTGGGCCGCTATGTCAATCTGATCTAGGAGGCGCGTCATGACAAGAACCACCAACTACATAACCTTTGAGTTCCTCAGCCGCAGCGCCAACGAGGGCTTCGCCCGGGGGGCCGTGGCCTGCTTTGCCGCCCAGCTGGACCCCACGCTGGAGGAGCTGGGGGACATCAAAACCGCCGTCAGCGAGGCGGTGACCAACGCCATCGTCCACGCCTACCCGGACACTCTGGGCAAGGTGGTGGTAAAGGCCAAGATCCTGGAGGGGAACGTCCTGGAGGTGACCGTCCGGGACTGGGGCAAGGGCATTGCCGACGTGGAACAGGCCCGCAAGCCCCTCTACACCACCGGCGGCGAGGAGCGCAGCGGCATGGGCTTCACCATCAT